>CAMGRA010000065.1 GCA_946061345.1 uncultured Clostridia bacterium
GAGCTGCTGTCGCTGCTGCTCAACGCCCTGTACGCCCTGACCAGGCTGCGCAGACCCCAACTGCAGGTCAAGGCCGTCTTTGAGCTGCGCACCGCCTGTATTTCCGGCTTTTTGCCCGATCTGCGCGGCTGCGCCGTCTGCGGAAATCCGTCGCCTGACCGGTTCAACATCACCCAGGGCGTGCTGCAGTGCGCCTCCTGCCTGGACAACGGCCCGGAGAGCATCCGCATGCCCATTACGCCGGGGGTGCTGGCCGCCATGCGGTATATCGCAGACACTGAGCCTGGACGTTTATTTTCTTTCCGCCTATCCGAGGAAGGTACGGAGCAGCTCAGCCATATCACCGAAAGCTATCTCACCATGCGCTTGGAACGGGGCTTTTCTACGTTGGACTTTTACAAATCTCTTTTCCTGTGAGGAATAACAAATGACAGAATTATATGAAAAATCGCTGCAGAAGCTGGAGCTTTCCGCAGTATTGGAGCAGTTGGCCGACTGCGCTCACAGCGGGGCGGGCAAGGACCGCTGCCGTAAGCTCCTGCCGCTGAATGACGCGGAGGAGATCACCCTGCTGCAGGGCCAGACCACCGCTGCTTGCAAGCTGATCACATTAAAAGGCTCGCCGTCTTTCCATGAGGTCAAGGAGATCGGCCCGTCGCTGGAACGTGCGGACCGGGGCGGCTGCCTGACGCCGACGGAGCTTCTGCGCATTGCAGGCGTCCTGCGGTGCATCCGCAACGCCAAGGCCTACTATAACGGCGACTACACCCAGACGGTCCTGGACGTCTATTTCCAGGAGCTTTCCCCCAACCGCTACCTGGAGGAAAAGATCACGAATTCCATTCTATCTGAGGAGGAGATCGCTGACGCTGCCAGCAGTGAGCTGGCCGACATCCGGCGGCATATGCGCATCCAGAGCGCGAAGGTCAAGGACTCCCTGCAAAAAATCATCACCTCGCCCAGCTACGCCAAGTATCTCCGCGACCCCATCATCACCCTGCGGGGAGACCGCTATGTGGTGCCGGTCAAGAGTGAGTATAAGAGCGAGATCCCGGGCCTTGTCCATGACGTGTCCTCTTCCGGCGGTACCTTTTTTATCGAGCCTATATCGGCAGTTAACGCCAACAACGCCCTGCGGGAGCTGCTGATCAAGGAACGCAAGGAGATCGAACGGATCTTGGCCGAGCTTTCCGCCGAGGCCGCCTCCTTCCGCGAGAGCATCAACCTGAGCGTGGAGATGCTGACGGCCCTGGATGTGATCTTCGCAAAGGCCCGCCTTTCCCTGCGGATGGATGGCATGGAGCCGGAGATCCGAACCAACGGAACAACGGAGCTGAAGCGGGCGCGGCATCCCCTCATTGAGCGCAAGAGCGTCGTGCCCATCACTGTCCGTCTGGGAACGGATTTTGACACCCTCATCATCACCGGTCCCAACACCGGCGGCAAGACCGTCACCCTGAAAACCATCGGCCTTCTGACCCTCATGGCCGAGTGCGGCCTCCATATCCCGGCGGACCACGGCAGCGCCGTTTCCGTCTATTCCAAGGTCCTGGCGGACATCGGCGACGAGCAGTCCATCGAGCAGTCCCTGTCTACCTTCTCGTCCCACATGAAGAATATCGTCCGGATCGTCAACGACTGCGACGACGAGACGCTGGTCCTCTTTGACGAGCTGGGTGCCGGTACCGATCCGGTTGAGGGTGCCGCGCTGGCTACGGCGCTGATCGAATTCTGCCGCCAGTGCGGCAGCCGTGTGGCTGCGACGACCCACTACGCCGAGCTGAAGCTCTACGCCATGCGCACCGAGGGCGTCATGAACGCCTCCTGTGAATTCGACGTGGAGACCCTGCGGCCCACCTATAAGCTGCTCATCGGCATCCCGGGCAAGTCCAACGCCTTTGCCATTTCCAAGCGTCTCGGCCTTTCGGACGTCATCATCGACAAGGCCAAGAGCTTCGTCAATGAAAACGATAAGAATTTCGAGGACGTTTTGGTCCAGCTCGAGCAGCAGCGCCAGCAGATGGAGACTGCCAAGCTGGAGGCGGAGCGTCTGCAGCAGGAGACGGCCCAGATGCGCGCAAAATCCGAGGAATACTACGCCGAGATCAAGCGGGAACGGGAAAAGGCCATGCGTTCGGCCCGTGCGGAGGCCCAGGCCATCATCGACAATGCCCGCCGCACCTCCAACGAGGTGGCTGAAGAGCTGAAACAGCTTCGCAAGCAGATGAAGGACTCCGCCGACGTACAGGGCAGCAACGCAAAGCAGGCGGAGCTGCGCCGCAGGCTCAACGAGGCCGAGGAACAGTTCTCCGGCAGGCAGACCGCGCCGGAACGTCCTGCGCCCAGCCGTGCCGTCAAGGCAGGGGACACGGTGGAGATCCTGAAATTCGGCACCAGGGCCACAGTCCTGTCGGTCAATAAAGACGGCACCTATGAGCTGCAGGCCGGTATCATGAAGGTCACTGCCAAGCCGGAGGAGGTCTACCTGATCGAGGAGACCCAGCAGCAGGCGAAAAAGATCATCGAGCGCTCCAAACGTGAATTCCGCAACTCGCCCGCAGCCACGGAGCTGGACTTAAGGGGCATGAGCGCGGACGAAGCCGTCGCCACCTTGTCCATCTTTCTGGACAACGCCATGCTGGCCAATCTGGCGCAGGTGCGCATTATCCACGGCAAGGGGACCGGTGTTCTGCGCAAGGCCGTCCATGAGGAACTCAAGCGCAACCGTGCGGTGAAAAAATACCGTCTCGGCGTCTACGGCGAGGGAGAGGACGGCGTTACCGTTGCCGAGTTGGCATGAATAAACAGCGAAGAAGTCCGCAGCTCGGCAGAGTGCATAAGAGAATATGATAAAACTCAAAAAAATGTTGACAAACTGCGCTGTTTTGCGTATGATAACAAATAGCATTTCGCAGATCTTTTTGCGATTCTAAGGAGTGACACGCATGTATACAGAAAAATCCGTCGTGAAGTGCGGTTCCGGCCTTCATAATAAGCAGGCGACCTATTTCATCCAGAAGGCCAATGAATTCCGGTCAAGCATCTGGATCGAAGCTGATGACCGCAAAATCAATGCCAAGAGCCTCCTGGGCGTTTTGTCCATGGGTATCACCAGCGGTACGGAGATCTCCATTGTCGCCGAGGGCCCTGATGAGGAAGCTGCCGTGAAGGAGCTCTCCGCCATGCTTATGAAGGACATTTACTAAGACCTGATCACATGGCTGTCCCAAGCGCCAACGCGTTTGGGGCAGCTTTGTCTACGGAGCCGGTTTATGACGAGAGAAGAACTGAAACAGGCCGCCAATTCGCTGCCGACGGAGCCCGGCGTCTATTTGATGAAGGATGCGTCGGACACGGTGATCTATGTCGGCAAGGCTAAAAAACTGAAAAACCGCGTCAGCCAGTACTTCCAGGACACGGCCTCCCATACGGCAAAGACCCGCCGTATGGTCTCTCTGGTAGACCATTTTGAGACTATCCGCGCCGCCTCGGAATTTGAGGCCCTGGTGCTGGAATGTTCTCTCATCAAGCACTATATGCCCAAGTACAACATCCTTTTGAAGGATGACAAGGGCTATCCCTATCTGCGGCTGGACCTGCGGGAGCCTTATCCGAAGATCACCCTGACCAACCGGGTCAAGGACGACGGCGCCGCCTATTTTGGCCCCTACGGCAGCCGTGGCCGTTCCCAGCAGGTCATCCAGACCATCCAGACGGTCTTTCGTCTGCCGGGCTGCAATAAAAAATTCCCACGGGACATCGGAAAAGACCGGCCCTGCCTGAATTTCCATATGCAGCAGTGCGACGGCTTCTGCCGGCCGGAAATGCCCCAGGCGGAGTACCGGCGGCGGATGGAGCAGGCAAAGCAGCTCTTAGAGGGCAAACAGAAGCCGCTGTGTGAGGCGCTGCGGGCGCAGATGGAGGAGGCTTCGGAGCGGCTGGATTTTGAGCACGCCGCCCAATACCGGGACCGTCTGCGGGCCATTGAGGCACTTAGCCAGCGACAGCTCGTCACGGCAGGCTCCATGGCCGATACGGATGTGATCGGCTGGTACGAGACGGAGGCCAAGGCCTGCTTTGCCGTGCTGCATTTCATCGGCGGCAATCTGATGGACAAGGACTATGAGCTGCTGCCCCTGCCGGAGGATCGGGAAGAAGCCCTGTCCTCGCTGGTCAAGCAGTATTATCTGGCGCGAAAGGCCGCGCCCAAGCGAATTCTGCTTCCCTTTGCCATGGAGGATGCGGAGCTGTTCTCCCAGCTTTTGCAGGAGCAGTTGGAGGTCAAGGTCCGCATTTCCGTGCCCAATCGGGGCGACAATAAGCGCCTGGCCGACTTAGCCTGTCAGAACGCCAAGGAGGAAGCCGAGCGTGCCACCACAGCGGCAGAGCGTCTCAGCGGCACCCTGACTCTGCTTCAGGGAATGCTGTGCCTGCCGGAGTATCCGCGCCGCCTGGAGGCCTACGACATTTCCAACATCGCAGGGACGGACATTGTGGCTTCCATGACGGTCTTCGTCAATGGCAAGCCGAAAAAGAGCGATTATAAGCGCTTCAAGCTGGAAAACATGGAGGATCAGGATGACTACGCCTCCATGCGGCAGGTGCTTTGCCGCCGCTTTTGCCGCTATCTCGACGGGGACAAGGGCTTTGAGGAAAAGCCGGACGCCCTGTTGATCGACGGCGGCGCGGTCCATGCCCAGACGGTAAAGGAGGCCTTGACTCTGATGGGCGTTGAGCTGCCGATCTTCGGTATGGTCAAGGACAACCGCCACCGCACCCGCGCTCTGGTGACGCCGGAGGGTGCTGAGATCGGCATTCAGGCGGTCCCTGCGGTGTTTGCCCTCATCGGGCGCATCCAGGAGGAGACCCATCGCTTCGCCATCACCTATCACCGCCAGCTCCGCAGCCGCCGGGTCAAGGGATCCCAGCTCGACGAGATCCCGGGCGTCGGCGAGAAGCGGCGTTTGGCGCTGCTGAAGCACTTTAAATCTGTTACGGCGATAAAGGCGGCCTCGGTGGAGGAACTGCAGGAAGCAGTCCCGGCACCCGCGGCACAGGCGGTCTATGAATTTTTTCACAAGCAGGAGTGAACCATGAGAGTCATCACAGGTACCGCGCGCGGCACTAATTTGAAAGCCCCGGACGGACTTTCCACCCGGCCGACGGCGGACAAGGTCAAGCAGGCGGTTTTCAATATCATACAATATGAGATCGCCGGGGAGGTCTTGGACCTGTTTGCAGGCTCCGGCCAGTTGGGCATTGAGGCCCTGAGCAGGGGAGCGTCCCGCGCAGTTTTTGTGGACGCGGGAAAGCCGGCCATTGCCGTGATCCGGGAGAATCTGAAAAAGACCCATCTGGAGGGCCGGGCGGAGGTGGTCTGCTGCGACTACATGACCTATCTCGCAAACTGCAGAAAACGCTTCCGTATCGTGTTCCTGGACCCGCCTTATGCAGAAAATTATTTAGAAAATGCAATAAAACGCATCTCGGAAATTGACATTTTGGCGGAAGGTG
>CAMGRA010000066.1 GCA_946061345.1 uncultured Clostridia bacterium
GCCTCTCCCCGCTTGAGCTTCTGCGTCTCCGGCTTCAATTCGGGCATGCCGGAAACAGGATCTGTCTCCATCTCGACGGGCTTGACCGGTTCTTCCGGGTCGTGAAGCTCGATCTCGTCAATGGTGACCTGGCGTTCCTCAGCATCAATGACAGGCATGGGCTTTTCCTGCTCGACAGGTGCTGTCTTGGCTTTGCGTTGCTTGGGCTTTTCCTCAGGCGTTGCCATGGGAGGATCGTCCACCGGCAGGTCATACTCTGTAATAGGATGCTTTCTTTCGTAGCGCTCAATGCGTTTATTTTGCACGCGGTTGACCAACCGTTCGGCAGGCTCCACCTCGGGCTGTTCTTCTTTTTCCTTTTCCTTAGGCATCCGGGGACGGTTTTTGATGGCACTGATGAGGGCGTTTACCGTGATACGCATACAGCCAAGCACCTGCAGGCCAATGAGGATGAACAAAGCCATAATGCCGCCGATTTTGGTGATGGCTGCCTCAAAAAGCTCCGCAAGCAGACCGGGCAGCAGTCCACCGGTGGTCCAGTCCTGGCCGCCCTTATAGAGCTCGGAAATCGACAGGGCAGCGTCTGTCCCCGTGATCAGCTCCCGGAAAATATGTACAACCGCCGGGATCGTCAGAAGCAGGGTTGCCGTACACAATACCCGCAGCTTGATGGGATGCTTTTCGCCGCGAAACAGTGCAACGGCAGTATAGACCAGAACAAAGGGCAGCAGATAGCGCCCCATCTGCCCCAGAAGGCCGCCGATAAATTTGGCAACGGGCTGGAGCAAAAAAGCGTCGGTATTAAAGCAGCAGAGGGCGGCAAACAGGGCCAGAAGGATACACAGGATGCCACCCAGTTCCCGTCGGTTCTGCGATTCCTTCTTCCGCGCAGAGACCTGCTTTTCCGACTGCGAGTTTTTTTTCGGTTTTGTAGATTTCGTAGCCATGAGCTTACTCCCTTATGAATTGATCAGCGCCAGCACCAGCACAATGGCAGCGGCTTCCCAACAATAATAAGCGAACAGGTTCCATTTTTTCCGCTGGAGAAGATAGCGGAAATACTGAATGGCCAGATAGCCCGCCACGGTGGCAAACAGCATGGCCAGCAGCATAGGCAGCAGCAGGGAGAACGTAAAGCTCCCGTAGAGGATCGCCCGGATCAGATGGTAAAAGAGGGACACAAATTCAAAGGCCAGGGTCAAAAGATAGGCCACCCGGACATTGTAATGGTTGCTCAGTCCCCGCACCCGGCCGACGGACAGGGAAAGTCCGACGGAGGAAAAGCCGGGCAGTATGGCCAGCATCCGGGCAAGACCGACGAAAACCATGTCCGACAGAAGGACCCCGGATTCGTTTTTCCGGCCCTCTCCGCTGTGGAAGCAGAGAAAGAGGACCAGACCGTTCAGAATGAAAAACAGAGCTACATAGAGCAGACCGCCGGGTTCCGCTGCCATGCCGGCAAAAATCAGCGAAAGACCCATGGGCAGCAGGGCGAAAAAGCCCAGGGCGATGCTGCGGACACGGGAACGGTTGATTCGCTCTCTCCGCTTGCGCTTTTTCAGGCCGGTCAGCTTCAGCGTCTCCATGCCCAGGGTGCGGGATTCTCCCGGAAAAGCGAGAATGATGGCAAGTATGACGCCCAGACAGATGGCGAAGCGGACATAGTAGCCGCCGCCCTCCGTCAGGGACGATAGATTAAAGGCGCCGCGCAGCAGCGCATAGTGGCCGGAAAAGGAAACCGGCAACAAGGTCGTTGCGCCGCCGAAAATTCCGTAAAGGATGGCTTCCCAGATCTTCAAGCTGCTTTCTCCTTTGTCTTTGCAGTAACTTATTGATTATATCACATCTAAATGGGAATTTCTATCCTTTTTCTGAATTTCTGTTGGTATTCTTCTTTTTCGCCGCGATCATGCGGTGCAGGGCATCCAGCGCATCGTGCAAACTGCCCAGACGGTCAATAAGGCCGCTCTGCACCGCTTCCCTGCCGTAGACGATGGTGCCCACGTCGGTGGCGATCTGCCCCGTGGCCATCATATACTCAGAGAATTTCTCCGGGCTGATCTTGGAATTGGCGGTGACAAAGTCCGTGATCTGCTCCTGGATGCGCTGAAAATAGTGATATGTGGCAGGCGCGCCCACCACCACTCCGCTCATACGCACCGGGTGGATCATCATGCTTGCCGTCGGCGCGATCATGCTTCGTTTTGCCGACACCGCCAGCGGGATGCCAATGGAATGTCCGCCGCCCAGCACCAGGGAGACGGTTGGTTTTTTCATTCCGGCGATCAGTTCGGAAATCGCCAGCCCCGCCTCAATGTCGCCGCCTACCGTATTGAGAAGCAGCAGCAGGCCGTCAATGTCCTCGCTTTCCTCGATGGTTGCCAAAAGGGGCAGCACGTGCTCATATTTGGTGGTCTTGACGTTATCCGGTGCCACCTGGTGGCCCTCGATTTGACCGATGATGGTCAGGGTGTAGATGCTGCCCCGGTCGGTTTTGGTCAGGCCGGAACCCAGATCGTCCAGCCGCTCCTGCTGTAAATTCTTCTGCTCGTCCATTGCAAGCCCTCGCTTTTCCGTATCCCTGGGATACAATTTATAAAAAGCGGACCTGCGGAAAGGGCCGCTTTTCCTGTTGGCTATAGTATGACCATTTTCAGGCAAATTAGCCAAAAGACTTGCAAAAACGCAGTTGGTTTGCTATAGTAACGGGAGAAAAGGAGTGATCTTATGCATTTTGAATATAAGACCAGAGGCACCTGTGCCTCCAAAATCATCCTCGAGATCGAGGACGGCATCGTTGCCGACGTGCGTTTTATCGGCGGCTGCTCGGGAAATACCCAGGGCGTTTCCGTGCTGGCAAAGGGCCTGCCCGTTGATTCCGTCATCAAAAAGCTGAAGGGCATTAAATGCGGCATGAAGCCCACCTCCTGCCCCGACCAGCTTGCTCTCGCCCTTGAGGCTGCCAAGGCACAGTTATAATGTCGGAAAGCCCCCGGTTTGCTCAGGCAAAACCGGGGGTTTTCCATACATTTACATCGCGAAATCTATTTCATCAGCTCACAGACCAGGTCTGTGTAGGCTGTAACATCCTCCAGAGGCAGGTTCGCCATCAGCAGGCCCTGACAATAGAGCAGCTCAACATACTTTTTCGCCTTTTCCGTGTCGCTCTCCATGCTCTCTTTCAGGCTGACCAGGGCCGGATGCTCCGGATTGACCTCCAGGACGCGGCCGGCTTTCATGTCGTTGGTCGGATCCATAGACTTGAAATACTTCTCCATTTCAAAACTCATGCCGCCCTCCGGCACCATGGTCACTGCATGGGTGCCCAGATCGTTGGAGACGCGCACCTCATCGACCTTGTCTCCCAGGGTCTCCTTGATAAAATCGGTGCAGGGCTTGAAGGCCTCCGCCTTTTCCTCGGCGGCTTTCTTTTCCTCGTCGGTGGCCAGATCCAGATCATCGGTGAGAATGTTGCGGAATTCGTGCTCCGCGTACTTGTTCAGGGTCTGGGGGATAAATTCATCCACCTGCTCCGTCAGAAGCAGCACGTCAAAGCCGCGCTCACGGAGCATGGTCGTCTGAGGCAGTTTGGCAAGCTGGGCAGCGCCGTTGCCCGTTGCGAAGTAGATGTGCTTCTGGGACGCGGGCATGGCATCGGTGTATTCCTTCAGAGAGACCAGCTTGCCCTCCTTGTCCGAATGGAAGAGGATCAGATCCTGCAGCACTTCCTTGTGCATCCCGTAGTCAGACACCAGGCCGTACTTGAGCTGGCGGCCAAAGGAGGCGTAGAATTTTTCGTACTTCTCCCGATCCTGCTCCAGCAGACGCAGCAGCTCCGCCTTGATCTTCTTTTCCAGGTTGGAGGCGATGGCCTTGAGGCCCCGGGTGTGCTGCAGCATCTCACGGCTGATGTTCAAACTCAGGTCCTGGGTGTCTACAACGCCGCGCACGAAGCGGAAATGGTCAGGCAGCAGCTCCTCGCAATGGTCCATGATCATTACGCCGGAGGAATAGAGCTGCAGGCCGGATTTGAAATCCTTGGTGTAGAAATCATAGGGAGCCTTGGCGGGAATGTAAAGCAGGGCCTTGTAGGTCACAGCGCCCTCGACGGCGATATGGATGGTGCCGACAGGCTCCTCATAGTCAAAGAACTTGTCCCGGTAGAAGTTCAGATACTCCTCCTGGGTCACGTCCTTTTTATTCTTCTGCCACAGAGGGATCATGGAGTTAAGGGTCTGCTCCTCGCGGACCGTCTCATACTTGGGCTCCTCGTCGTCCTTGGTCTCCTCTGTGGGACGGCGCTCCTCGACCTCCATCCTGACGGGATAGCGGATGTAGTCGGAGTATTTTTTCACCAGACCGCGCAGCCTGTACTCGCCCAGGAAGTCGCTGTAGTTTTCCTCTTCCCCGTCGGGCTTGAGGTACAAAACGATCTCCGTTCCGGCGGTTTCCTTTTCGCAGGGGGTCATGGTGTAGCCGTCCGCGCCGGTGGATTCCCATTTCCAAGCCTCATCACTGCCGAATTTTTTGGAGGCGACAGTCACCTTATCGGCCACCATAAAGGCCGAGTAGAAGCCTACGCCGAACTGGCCGATAATGTCGATATCCTCTTGCTTTTCCATGGCGGTCTTGAACTGGAGAGAGCCGCTGTGGGCGATGGTACCCAGGTTTTCCTCCATCTCCTCCTTGCTCATGCCGATGCCGTTGTCGGAGACGGTCAGAGTCCGTGCATCCTTGTCCGCCGCAAGATGAATGGCGAAGTCGTTTCGGTTCAGACCGACCGAATCGTCCGTCAGCGCCAGGTAGGCCAGCTTGTCAATGGCGTCGGAGGCGTTGGAGATCAATTCACGCAGGAAGATCTCCTTGTGGGTATAAATGGAGTTGATCATCAGGTCCAGCAGACGCTTGGACTCTGCCTTAAACTGTTTCTTTGCCATGAAAAATCATCATCCTTCTGTGTATTAGCACTCTCTTTGGTTGAGTGCTAATGCCATTATAACGCGTTATTTCGTTTTTGCAACCCCTTGTAACAAATTATTTACACTTTATTTCCGGGAGAATATATGATAAACTGATTCTGAGGTGAAAGCTATGATCACAGTCAGCAATGTGGCCCTCCAATTCGGCGGGACGTTCCTGTTTCAGCACGTCGATCTGCAGTTCCTCCCGGGCAACTGCTACGGCATCATCGGTGCCAACGGTGCCGGTAAATCGACCTTTCTGCGTCTGATCTCCGGGGAGCTGGAGACGACCCAGGGAGAGATCTCCATCAAGCCCGGTCTGCGGATGTCCGTTTTGAAGCAGGACCAGTTTGCCTACGACGCCTATACGGTCCTGGACACGGTCATCATGGGCAACCAGCGGCTCTATGATGTGATGAAGCAAAAGGACGCCCTCTACGCAAAGCCGGATTTTTCCGACGAGGACGGGCTTCTGGC
>CAMGRA010000067.1 GCA_946061345.1 uncultured Clostridia bacterium
AAGCCCGGCAAGGCCCAGTTGGACCTGGTCAGCGATATGCTGACCGTCCTGACCGACCCCGCCGACTGCATGGACGGCGGCGTCGACGTGCGCAACTACGGCGAGCTGACCGGTATCCCGTCGGCCAAGCGTCTGTTTGCAGACCTCCTCGGCACCGCGCCGGAGGAGATTCTCGTGGGCGGAAACGCCAGTCTGAACCTGATGTATGACCTGATCGCCAAGGCCTATACCCACGGACTGCTCCATTCCCGGCGTCCCTGGAGCAAGGAAGAGACGGTGAAATTTCTCTGTCCCTCCCCCGGCTATGACCGGCACTTCAAGATTTGTACATCCTTCGGCATGGAGATGATCACCATTCCCATGACGGCTGACGGCCCCGATATGGATGCGGTGGAGAAAGCGGTCAAGGATCCGGCGGTCAAGGGCATGTGGTGTGTTCCCAAGTATTCCAACCCGGAGGGCATCGTCTACAGCGACGCCGTGGTGGACCGTATCGCCGCCCTCCGACCCGCCGCGCCGGACTTCGCCCTCATGTGGGACAACGCCTACTGTGTCCATGAGATCTACGGCGAATTTGTCCCCTTCCGTGACATTCTGACCCTCTGCCGGGAGCAGGGCAACGCCGACATGGTCTACGAATTCGCCTCCACGTCGAAGATCACCTTCCCCGGTGCGGGCGTGGCCGTCATGGCTGCCAGCCGGGACAACCAGAAGTACTACGAGAGCCTGCTGACCTACCAGACCATCAGCTACGACAAGGTCAACCAGCTGCGCCATGTGCGCTATCTCAAGGACAAGGCCGGCGTTCTGGCCCTGATGCAGCGCCACGCCGCTATTCTCGCCCCCAAATTCACCGCCGTTCTGGATGCCCTGCGGACCGAGATCGCGCCCCTGCAGATCGCCACCTGGACCGAGCCCAAGGGCGGCTATTTCGTGTCGGTCAACGCCATGCCCGGCACCGCCAAACGGGTGGTCGCCCTGATGAAGGAGGCCGGTGTCATCCTGACCGGCGCAGGAGCCACCTATCCCTACGGCAAGGACCCGGCGGACAGCAACATCCGCATCGCCCCCAGCCTCCCGCCGGTGGAGGAGCTGCAGCAGGCCATGGAGGTCTTCTGCCTGTGTATGCGCATCGCCGCCCTGGAAAAATTGAGCGCGGAAGGATAAAACGGACGATTTCCTGAGAAGAATTTCACTTATATGAGAGTCAGTCCGGTTTATCGGACTGTAAATTTGCTATACTCAGCGCAAATGAGGGAGCCGGAAACGGCCTCCCGCTGCGAAAGGATGAAAGAGCATGCGCTGGGATATTATAGCGATCAGAGGACATTACGAGGTTTTCGCCGACGGACGCTTTCTGTTTTCGGCGGACACCAAAGCGGAAGCCATGGAGGAGCTGGAAACGTGGGAGGACGCACTTATCGCCTGACGCTGTGCTACGACGGCACGCGCTACCGTGGCTGGCAGCGGCTGCCGGACACAGAGCTGACGATCCAGGGCAAGGTCGAAGCAGCCCTGTCGAAGATTTTCGGCAGCCCGATCGAGATCTCCGGCAGCGGCAGGACCGACGCCGGTGTCCATGCCCGGGCGCAGGTGGCCTCCTTCCACGCTCCGGAGCGGCCCTTAGCACCCCTGCTGCGGCAGCTTCGGCAGCTTCTGCCGCCGGACATCGGCGCGGTGTCTCTGGAATACGCCGCCGAGCGCTTCCATGCCCGCCTGTGCGCCACGGAAAAGACCTACGTCTACCGTCTCTGGAACAGCGACGCGCCGGACGTTTTTGAACGCCGCTGGCGCATCCCCCTGCCGGACAGCCTGGACTTTGCGGCCATGGAGCGCGCCGCGTCCCATTTGACGGGGACCCATGAATTTCTGGCCTTCTGCTCCAACCGCCATTTTAAGAAATCCTCCGTCCGCACATTGAAGCGGCTGGAAATTCACCGCGACGGCGCGGAGGTACGCTTTGTCCTCACCGCCGACGGCTTTCTCTACAATATGGCACGAATTCTGGTGGGCACGCTGTTAGAAGTAGGGCTGGGAAAGCGGGAGGCGGCTTCCGTCCCGTCGCTTTTTGAGGAAAAGACCCGCGCTCTGGCCGGGCCGACCGCTCCCGCCGGAGGACTTTGCCTTTGGGAGGTGCGTTACGATTGAACATTCAGATCTTCGGCAAAAGCAAGTGCTTTGACACGAAAAAAGCCGAACGTTATTTTAAGGAACGGCGCATCAGGGTGCAGAACATCGACCTTCTGCGCTACGGGATGTCCGGCGGCGAGTTTGACAGCGTGCTGCGGGCAGTTGGCGGCGTGGACAAGCTCATCGACTGGGACAAACGCGCCCCGGAGATCGACCTGATGCGCTATATGGATGACCCCGCCGCCAAGGAGGACAAGCTCTTTGACCACCCGGAGCTGATGAAGACGCCGGTGGTGCGCAACGGCAGGCGGGCCACGGTGGGCTACTGCCCCGATGTCTGGAAGCAATGGGAGGAAGAAGGAAAATGAATTACAAGACCTGTCTCGTGGTGCGGACCGTCTGCAACGTGCTGGCCATTTTGGCTGCCGTTGCGGTGCTGATTTTGCCCCGCACCGTATTTCCCGAGGGCCTGGGCGTCTGGAACCACGTGCTGCTCATCGGCGCGGTGGTGCTGGTGCTGGCCGGAGCCGTGATCAAGGCGGTGTTCTACCGCTGCCCCCACTGCGGCGAATTCCTCCCCGTCAAGGGCAAGACGCCGGACACCTGCCCGAATTGCGGCGAGTCTCTGAAATGATGGAACGGACGATCTTTCTTCCCGACCGGGTCAAGACCCTCCTGCAGCGCCTGCGGGAGGGCGGTTTTGCCGCCTACGCCGTGGGTGGCTGCGTCCGGGACAGCCTGCTGGGCCTGACGCCCCAGGACTGGGACCTGTGCACCGACGCCCGTCCCGACCAGACCGCCGCCTGTTTTTCCGATCTGCGGACGGTGCTGACCGGCGCGCAGTACGGCACGGTGACGGTGATTTCGGACGAGCAGTCCTTTGAGATCACCACCTTTCGGGCCGAATCCGGCTATTCCGACCGCCGTCATCCCGACGGCGTTCTTTTTCTCGGCAGCCTGCGGGAGGACCTGTCCCGCCGGGATTTCACCGTCAACGCCATGGCCGCCGGAGAGGACGGCCGGGTCATCGACTGCTTCGGCGGCGCGGAAGACCTGAAAAACGGCGTTCTGCGCTGTGTGGGCGACCCGGAAAAGCGCTTTTCCGAGGACGCCCTGCGGATGCTGCGGGCGCTGCGCTTTGCCGCCCGTCTGGGCTTCACCATCGAGGAGGCCACCGCCGCCGCCATCCACGCCCAAAAGGACGCTCTCGGCCTCGTTGCGCCGGAGCGTCTGAAAAAAGAGCTGACGGGGCTTCTCTGCGGCCCTGATGCGGCGCGGCTTTTGGCGGAGTACGCCGACGTGGTCTGCGTCCTGATCCCGGAGCTGCGGGCCTGCATGGGCTTTCGACAGTTCAACCGCCACCACGCTTATGACGTCTGGGGCCACACGCTGGCTGCCCTGAACGTGGCCGAGCCGGAGCCGCTGCTCCGTCTGTCCGTTCTTTTCCACGATATCGGAAAGCCGTCGGTGTTCACCTTTGACAAGCAGCTCGTGGGGCATTTTTACGGTCACGCCGCCGTCAGCGCCGCCATGACGGAGGACATTCTGCGGCGGCTGCGGTTCGACGGCGAGACGGTTCGCCGGGTGACGGCCCTGGTGGCCGCCCACGACTTTCACCTCTTTGACCTGAACGAAAAACGGGTCCGGCGGCTCCTGTCAAAATACGGCGAGGCCACGCTGCGGCAGCTTCTGCGCCTGCGGCGCGCCGACGTGCTGGGCAAGGGGCTGTCGGGCAGCGAAGGGATCGAAGGTGTCATCGCCGATGCCCAGGCTCTGCTGGACCGGGTGCTGTCCCAGCAGGGCTGCTTCTCCCTGGCACAGCTTGCCGTGAACGGCAACGATCTGCTGGCTCTGGGCATCCCCCGGGGCAGGGCAGTGGGCCTTCTGCTGCAGCGGCTTCTGGACGCGGTGGTAGACGGTTCTCTGCCCAACGAGCGGGAGGCTCTTGTGCAGTATGCACAATATTTTTCCAGTGAAGCGAAAACGAATTGACAAATCTGAGAAAACTTAGTAGAATAGATATTTGGAAATAACTCTGTGAGGAGAATCAGTATGCGTAATTTTGTCATTCGGGGCAACCTCTGCTGGAGCGAGAGCAGCGACAGCATCCGCCTGGTGTCCAAGGGCTATCTTGTCTGCGAGGAGGGCCGCTGCGCCGGTGTGTTCGAGACGCTGCCGGAATGTTATGTCAACCTACCGCTGACCGACTACGGCGATGCCCTCATCATTCCCGGCCTGACTGACCTCCACCTCCACGCGCCCCAGTTTTCCTTCCGGGGTCTGGGCATGGACATGGAGCTGCTGGACTGGCTCAACACCTACACCTTCCCCGAGGAATCCAAATATGCCGATCTGGCCTATGCCGACCGGGCCTATACCATTTTTGCCGACCATCTGCGCCGCAGCGCCACCACCCGCGCCGCCGTTTTCGGCACCATCCACGTGCCGGCGACGACGCTGCTGATGGACAAAATGGAGCAGAGCGGCCTGGTCACCTACATAGGCAAGGTCAATATGGACCGCAACAGCCCGGACTATCTCTGCGAGACCGGCGCGGCGGCCTCTCTGGCGGACACGGAGCGCTGGATCTGCGAGACGAAGGACAGGTATGCCAACACCATGCCCATCCTGACGCCCCGTTTCGTGCCCTCCTGCACCGACGAGCTGCTGCAGGGTCTGGGGCGTCTGGCGGAGCGCTATCACCTGCCCGTCCAGAGCCATCTTTCGGAGAATTTCGGTGAGATCGCCTGGGTACAGGAGCTGTGCCCCGGTACGAGATTCTACGGCGAGGCCTACGACCGCTACGGCCTGTTCGGCGGCGATATCCCCTGCATTATGGCCCACTGCGTCCACAGCGGCGAGGAGGAGACGGAGCTGATGCGGAAAAACGGCGTTTTTATCGCCCACTCTCCCCTGTCCAACACCAATCTGGCCAGCGGCGTGGCGCCTGTCTCCAAATATCTGGACCGCGGCCTGAATGTGGCGCTGGCCTCCGACATCGCCGGCGGCGACAGTGAAAACCTCTTTGCCTCCATGGCGGCGGCCATCCGCGCCTCCAAGCTCCGTTGGCGGCTGCTGGATCAGGAGGTCAAGCCCCTGACGGTGGATCAGGCCTTCTATCTGGGCACCCTGGGCGGCGGACGCTTCTTCGGCAAGGTGGGCGCCTTTGAAAAGGACTACGAATTCGACGCCGTGGTCATCGACGACACCACTCTGGACCATCCCCAGGAGCTGACCCTCCGCGCCCGTCTGGAGCG
>CAMGRA010000068.1 GCA_946061345.1 uncultured Clostridia bacterium
GCGGCACGGACGAGTTGGGCATGATGGCGCTGGCAAGAGCCTACGGCGACCTGTGCCCGGAGAAGCTGCGGCTCGCCGTGCGCTATTTCGGCACACAGGCAGACGGCAGCGCCGACGCTTTCAATACGGCGACGCTGCGCGAATCGGTGGAGCAGCACATTGCGGACCTGGGTGCCGAGCTGGTAGAGAGCGATGGTGACATCGAGGTGCTGATCCTGACCCGGGGCTACACCCAGGAGGATCTGGACAGCTATCTTCTGGCCTGGCAGGATAATATGGATGCCGGACGCTATAGCATCGTATTGGGCGCTTCCTGCAATGGGAACCACCGTCAGGCCGTGATCGACGCCATGGACCTGACCTGCCTGCTGGGCTACAGCGATTGGGGAACGACGGCCAATACGGTGGGCATCGGTCTTTCCATGGGTGCCATGCGGTGGTACCGGATGCGCTATACGACCGGCCTGACCGCAACGGAAAATGAGGCCTTTGCAAAGGAACTGGTGTTTGCCTTTGTCAAGGACGAGGCCTATTGTCACGGCTGCCGCGGCTCGATCGGGGACCTGACACCTGCCGGAATTGAGGAGGCCCTGATGAATGAGCCGCTGACCGGGCAGATTCTGGACAGGATCGCGGGCAGCACCCTTGCGGCACAGGACGCTTTCTACACCGTGCTGACACCCCGCCTGGAGAACTACCACGCGCCCTTCGGCCGCAGCTATGAGGTCGACTTCGACGTAGTTTTCACCGCACCGACAGAAGAATAAAGCAAACGGGCGTCCTGCTGCCGTGCAGGACGCCCGTTTGCTGTTAATCTGCGGTCTTGCTTATTCGGTGATACTGTTGACCACGCCGAGAAAAATGACGGCTTCCGTATCCCGGTCTACGATGACCATGACGTAGGGACGGTCCAGGATCACCGTATGGTCGTAGCTTTGCATGGGGGCACCGAAGCGTGTGGTGACCGCTGTCACCGCTGCCGCTTCCGTGCCGTCCTCGTCCACCTTCATATAGGTCTTGTGCAGCACCTCGTCAATGTACTGGGGCGTGTCGCTGATCCGGCTGAAATCGGCCTTCGCCCGGGAAAAGGCATCGGTAATACCCATGGCCGCCAGGGCTTGATTCAGCTCAACCGAGGTTTCGAGTTTGTGCTTCGGCATGGCGGTGGAGATGCGGCATTCCTCCGCGTTTTTTATGATGCGCAGAAGAGACTCGCCGGTCAGAGAGGCCAGATATTCCTCCATGGGGACGCTCTCGTTGGGCAGCAATGCCGCATAGCAGTAGCGGCCTCCGGCGTAATCCTTGACAAAGCCGGTTGCCAGACCGTCTTCCAGATAGAACTGCTCGGTCCGGTGCATCATCTCCACCGTCTGTTCCGTGCCGTCGGCGGCGGTAAAGGTGCCCTCATGGACGTTGGTGGTCTTGTAGGGCACGGCCCATTTGGCGTCAAAGGTCAGGGCATTGAGAAGAACCATGGAGCTGTCGCCGTCGAGCCGTTCGAGGATCTGCTTGATCCGTCCGGCGGTGTGGTCGCTGACCCAGTCGTTGATGTCCGCCACGGTCTGGGTGTCGAAAGCCGCCTTGTAGATCTCCGCGCCGAAGTAGTCGGTGTTGGTCTGCAAGAATTCCTCCCGGACGGCGAACTGCTCCACATCGCGCATCCAGATGGAATTGGCGCTGACCAGCTCGTCACCTGCGTTTTCTTCACAGGCGTACAGGAACGCGTTCAGTTCCCCGACGGAAAGCCCGAAAGCGGCCTCCAGCTGCGAAAGGGTCTCGCCGCCGGCACCGTTGGCGACCATGGCCATGGCGGTCAGGACGCTGTAGGGCGAGAGGATACAGTTTTCTCCGCCGAGATAGGCGTTTTGAAGCAGTCGGACGGCAAAGTCCGCCGCAGCCTGAGAGGCGGTGTCATTTACGGCACCTGCCGCCACAGGCGCGGCAGTGACCGAGGCTGTCAGATTAACGGTTTTGGCCCCGTCGGCGGTTTTCAGCACCCGTTCAGTTTCCGGGCTTTCCGGGGACACCTGCGGTTGTGAACAGCCGCAAAGCTGCAGGCCCAGGGCCGCGAGCAGCAGAAAGACAATGATTCTTTTCATGGCGGATTCCTCCTTGTTTTGCCAGTTTGACGTGTGGAAGAGAGAAAAGTTCCGAAAAACTTCGGCGCACTGCAAGACCGCAGTGCGCCGAAGGGCTATGTCCTTCTCAGGAAGATCTCTCCGCAGCGGCGGCAGACGATCTTGGTCTGGCCCCGTCCCACCGGAACAGACTGCACCGAACGGCAGGCGGGACAGCGGAAAAAGCGCTTCTGGGGGCCGTTGCGCAGGCGGTTGCCGATGCGCTCCCGGCGATTCACCCAAAAGGCCAGAAACCGCCGCCTCACTGCGTTTCACGCGGCTTTTGCACCCGTGCCTCCCGCAATATCCTGGAAAAATAGATAAAATATTTTACAAAGGACAGAAGGACCAGCGCGCAGATCACGATGGAATCCACCAAAACGAAGGTGGGATCGGCGGGAACGCCAAAGACCGGCTCCCACAGAATGAGCACGAACATGGACAGGTAGATGACCACGGTACACAGCTTGCCGTACCAGCCGGCGGAGTAGACGCTGTGGGTCCGGTGCAGGGCGAGCAGCGTCATGATGCCGATGAAGCACTCCTTGAAGATCAGCACCGCCAGCACCCACCAGTAGTCGCGCATCAGGCAGAACAGCACGGCGATCTGGGTCAGCTTGTCGGCAATGGGGTCGATGGCCTTGCCGAAATCGGAGACCAGATGAAAGGTGCGGGCGATCCAGCCATCGATGACATCTGTCGCGCCGGACAGCAGCAGCATCCCAAAAGCCCACCAGTAATTCTCCGCTTCAAACAGGTAGACGATCAGCGGTATGAGTGCCAGACGTACAAAACTCAGCAGATTTGGCAGCGTAAAAATGCGGTCCGTATCCACGTGCTGCGCCTGCTCCACCTGCCTGCGTTCATCCTTATTCAAAGCATATCCCTCCTCCAGGATCATTCTTTTCAACTTTTAGTATAGACTGGGAATATCAACTCAATATCAACGGAAAATAAAATTTCCTTAAAAAAGGGAGTTTTTCTTTTCAAAGCGCCGGGTGCTGTGATACAATGAAACGCGGAGGGATGTCTATGTTCAAGATACTGGTTGCCGAGGATGACGCACAGCTCCAGCAGATGTTCTGCCGGGTCCTGACCCGCAGCGGCTTTACGGCGTTCGGAGCGGCAGACGGCGTTGCCGCGCTGGAGATACTGGAGCATGAATCCATTGACCTGATCATTTCCGATATCATGATGCCCCGGATGGACGGCTATACGCTCAGCCGCAGCCTGCGGGAGGCGGGAAATCACATCCCTGTGCTGATGATCACCGCCAAGGACGGCTTTCAGGATATGCAGACGGGTTTTTTGTCGGGGGCGGACGATTATATGGTCAAGCCCATCAACGTCAATGAGCTGGTCCTGCGGGTCAACGCCCTGCTGCGCCGGGCGAGAATGGTGGCCGAGCGCCGCCAGTGCATCGGCGCGACGGTGTTTGATTTCGACACCTTTTCCGTCCGCAGCGGAGAGGAAGAGACAGTCCTGCCGCAGAAGGAATTTCTGCTTCTTTATAAGCTGATCTCCTCACCGGGCCATATTTTTACCCGTCAGCAGTTGATGGACGATATCTGGGGGCCAGATTCCCAGACCGATCCCCGGACGGTGGATGTGCATATCAACCGCCTGCGGGACCGCTTCCGCAATAATGGGGACTTCGAGATCATGACGGTGCGCGGCATAGGCTATAAGGCGGTGAAGCGCCATGGATAAAAAAATGTCACCCCGGATGCGGGTCTATTATTCCCTCATCGTCGTGATCATCATTTTGTTTTCCGGTGCCATGGTTACCGGCGTGCTGTTCCTCTGTGACGCGCTGGGCGTCAACTACCATTTGAGCATTACCACCCTTATCTCCATTTTTGTGGTGGCGGCGGTGGCCGGCGGTATGGTGAGCATTTTCGTCGGCAGGCGTGTCCTGGCTCCCATGGTCAAGCTGAGTAAGGCTTCCACACAGGTGGCGCGGGGAGATTTTACCGTTACCGTCAGCGATTCCAGCAAGCTGGAGGAGGTCCAGACTACCTTTCGTAATTTCAATGCCATGGTCCGTGAGCTGGGGAGCATCGCCACCTTGAGCAACGATTTTGTGGCCAATGTTTCCCACGAATTCAAGACGCCTCTGACCGCCATTGAGGGCTACGCCATGCTGCTGCAGGACCCGGGCCTCTCGGAAGCGGAGCGGCAGGAATATCTGGAAATGATCCTCAGCAGCGTCCACCGCCTGACCACGCTGACGGGCAATATCCTGATGCTGTCAAAGATCGAGAACAAATCCCTTGCCGAGCAGTACAAGGACTTCCGCCTGGACGAGCAGCTCCGGCAGGCAGTGGTGGCACTGGCACCTGTGTGGTCCGAGAAGGGGATCACCTTTGACGCGGTGCTGGACCCGGTCAGCTTCCGCGGCTGCGAGGGGCTCCTGACCCATGTGTGGTCGAACCTGCTGAGCAACGCCGTGAAATTCAGCGAGCCGGGGCAGGAGATCCAGCTGCGGCTGCTGGACCAGAAGGAGTGCGTCGTGGTCAGCGTGACCGACCATGGCTGCGGCATGCCCAAAGAGGTCTGCCAGCGGATCTTTGAGAAATTCTACCAGGGCGACACCTCCCACAAGTCCGAGGGCAACGGTCTGGGCCTTGCGCTGGTCAAACGGATCGTAGAGCTGTCCGATGGTGTTATTGAGGTCCAGAGCGCCCCCGGAAAGGGCTCCACCTTCCGGGTGATCCTGCCGAAATGATCCATGCCCTGCACCATACAGAAAACCCTCCGTCGGCAGTGCCGCACGGAGGGTTTTGTGGTATGTCCTGCCGATTACGGCAGGGCTTTTTTGCACTAATCATCAATTTTGGTAAACCGGCGGTAGGTCTTGCCGTCGCGCTCCACGATCTCATTCCACATGGACGCGGGCCTGACCCAGATGCCGCCCTCGCCGTAAAGTGCGCGGTAGACCACCATTTCCTCCATGGTCTCCGAATGGCGCGCCACATAGAGAAGCTCATACTCATTGCCCTTAAAATGACGGTAACGTCCCGGCTGAAACTCCATAGCCATCCCTCCTTATATCCTGATGATACCAGAGACCGGCCCGGATTGCAAGCATAACGTTACCGGCGGACCTATAACAGCGGTGACGGAGCGAAGAAAGCAAAGGGGAGCGGCAAACTTTTCCTTTCCATTTTCAGTCGGATGTGGTACAATAACCTCCGCGAAAAAATGTACGGAGGTCTTTATGGAAGACATCATTCAAATTCTGGCGGA
>CAMGRA010000069.1 GCA_946061345.1 uncultured Clostridia bacterium
GTGGCGGCGGATACGGTGGTGGTCTGTGACGGCCTGGTGATGGGCAAGCCCCAGTCGGAGGCCAAGGCCTTTTCCATGCTCCGGCGTCTGTCGGGCAGGGAGCATCAGGTCATGACGGGCCTGACGGTCATGTGCGGCGATCAGGCAGAAACCACCACGGTGATCACGACCCTGCGCTTCCGTCCGCTGTCTGACGAGGAGATTCTGGCCTATATCGCCACCGGCGAACCCATGGACAAGGCCGGTGCTTACGGCATCCAGGGCTTTGCCGCCATGTTTGTGGTCGGGATCGACGGAGATTACTATAATGTGATGGGATTGCCCGTCTGCACCCTGACGACCATGCTGCGCAAGCAGGGCGTCAAGCTGCTGGGCTGTTAGAGGTGAACTGATTTGAAACGACGTACAAGTGCCCGCGTCAAGGTGATTTTGGCCGTGGCGCTGATTCTGGCGGTGGTGACTGCCATCACTTCAGCGCTCTTCGGCGTCACCTGGGCCGAACGCGCCGTGCAGACGGTGCTGACGCCCATCCGCAGCGGCTTCAGTTCTCTGACGCGGCAGATCGAGCGATACTACAACTACATCTTCGGCTATGAGGCGCTGGAAGCGAAGAACGAATACCTCCAGCAGCGCATCAATGAAATTGAAGACAGTGAGCGAAATGCTGCGGCGCTGGAGCGCGAAAACGAGCGGCTGCGGGAGCTGTTGGAGCTGAGTAAGCAGAATGAGGATTATCAATTCTGCGACGCCTACATTATCTCCTGGGATTCCTCCAGCTGGAAAAGCACCTTCACCATCGGCAAGGGCACCAACGCCGGCCTGGAGGTGGGAATGGTCGCCGTGACCAGCCAGGGGCAGGTGGTGGGTCTGCTGACGGAGGTCGGAACCAACTGGTCCACGGTGACAACGATCCTGGACACCTCCCTGGAGATCAGCGCCAGCATCGCCTCCTCCGGCCATACGGGCGTGGTCCAGGGCGCTTATGCCTCCGGCGAGGAGGGTAAGCTGCGCATCAATTATCTGCCCAGTGAGGCGGTACTGCGCAACAACGACCAGGTCGTCACCACCGGCTCTGCGGTCTACCCCAAGGATCTGATCCTGGGCTATGTGATCGATGCGGGCTATGATGAGAGTGGTGTTGCGAAATACGCTCTGCTGGAGCCTGCGGCGGACTTTAACACCCTGGAACAGATTTTTGTTATCACACACTTTGCCAGCGAATAACCGGAAAGCGAGGGACGGCCATGCTGGATAAACTTTATATCACGCCGAAGCAGTGGCTGCACATCCTGCGCTGGACCCTCTATGCCCTGCTGTTTCTGCTTGCCATGATGCTGCAGACCGTGGTTTTCGGCAACCGGACGCTGCTGGGCGTCCATCCCCAGTTCGTGCCGCTGGTCATCTGCTGCGTGTGCCTGCGGGAAGGGCCTGAGCGGGGCGGACTGTTCGCACTGCTGACCGCTCTGTTCTGGTGCCTTTCCGGCGCTGATATGGGAAGCGTCAGCCTGCTGCTTCTGACGGCACTGCCTATTGGCGGGAGTCTGCTGTGCTGCGCCGTGCTGGAAAACCGTTTCCTTCCCAGCCTGCTGATCACGGCAGTGACCCTGCTGGTCGAGCAGTCGGCGATCTTTATTCTGAAGTATTTCTTTGACGCTCTGGCAGGAAGCCTGTATCTGACGGAGCTTCTGCCCTGCGTTTTTGTTTCCCTCCTTGCCCAGCCGCTGATCTATCTGCTGGTCAAGCGCATTGAGAAAGTCGGAGAGCCTTATGAATCAACATAGATTTTCTTTCCGCGCCATTTCGGTGCTTCTGCTCATCGCCCTGATGCTGGGCGTTTTCAGCGTGCGCCTGTTTCAATTGCAGGTGCGCGAGGCCACGGTCCGCACCGATTCCGACGTGGATACCTTCACCTATTATACGAGAGTCACGGCGGCCCGCGGCGAGATCCTGGACCGCAACGGCAATATCCTCATCGGCAACCGCGCCGCCTACAATGTCCTGCTGTTTTACGATGTGCTGTTCAGCTCCGACGACCCCAACGAGAATCTGCGCCGTCTGGTGCAGCTCTGCTCGGAGTATGATCTGGAGGTCATCGACCACCTGCCCGTCACCCGGGAAAAACCCTATGAGTATACGACGGACCAGTATTCCTCCGCGTGGAACGGGTATTTCAACACTTTCCTGTCTGAGCGCGACTGGGATCCGGACATCTCCGCACCCCAGCTCATCCGCCGCCTGCGGGATCGTTACAGCATCCCGGACACATGGACGGAGGCGGAGGCCCGCACGGTCATTTCCATCCGCTACGAGCTGGAGCTGCGACACTGCACCAACCTGCCAACCTACGAACTGGTCAAGGACATTGACGCATCGGCTCTGGCGGCGTTGAAGGAGCTGAACGTCCCCGGTGTCAACGTGACTACTTCCACGGTTCGGGAATACCATACGGACTACGCGGCCCATATTCTCGGCTACGTGGGAAAAATGAATCCCGAACAGTGGGAATACTACAAACAGTATGGGTACTCCATGGATGCCGAGGTGGGTCGGACAGGTCTGGAAGAGGCCTTTGAGCTGCAGCTCCACGGCACCGATGGCATGTTGGCGACGACCATCGCCGTTGATGGCACAATTATCGAAGAACACTACGAAACTGAGCCGGTAGCAGGCAACAACGTGGAGCTTTCCATTGATCTGGATCTGCAGCGGGTCAGCGAGGATGAACTGGAACGGTTGATTCTGGATCTGCGGGAAAACGGTATCGGCAGCAGCCAGAGCGGTATGGATGCCGAGGGCGGTGCCGTGGTGGCCATGAAGGTCAAGACCGGTGAGGTACTGGCTTGTGCCAGCTATCCCACCTATGATCTTTCCACCTTCTTTGAGGATTACAACGACATTCTGGAGGAGGACTACGACCCCCTCTTTAACCGTGCCCTCATTGCCACCTATCCGCCCGGCTCCACATTCAAAATGGTCACGACGGTGGCTGCACTGAACAATGAGATCATTGATCCGGGACTGATCATCCGTGATGAGGGTATTTATACCCGCTTTGCCGATGTGGGCTACTGGCCGCGCTGTATGCTCTGGACCACGCGGCATGCAACCCATGGATCCATAGATGTCCGTCAGGCGTTGGCTGTTTCCTGCAACTACTATTTCTATGAGATTGGCTGGCTCACGGGCATCGACCTGCTTGACGAGACCTCCAGGCTATTTGGCCTGGGCGAGCCGACGGGCATCGAATTGTATGAGAAGACCGGCCACCGCTCGAACCCGGAGGTCAAGGATGAACTCTATCAGGGCGACTACAGCGTCTGGTACGGCGGCGATCTGGTGGCTACGGCTATCGGCCAGTCGGAAAACCGCTTCACGCCCATGCAGCTTTGTTCCTATACAGCGACCCTGGCCAACAGGGGCACGCGCTACAAGGCAACCTTCCTGAGCCGCGTCCTCTCATCGGATTACGAGGAGCTGGTCTATGACAACCAGCCCATCATCCTCAATCAGTTTGAGATTAACGACGCTGCCTACAATGCCTATAAGGAGGGCATGGAAATGGCCGCCGACAGCGGTACCTGCGCTACGGTATTCGGCAACTATGATATCCAGGTCTGTGCCAAAACCGGTACAGCGGAACATGGCTCCGGCGGCTCTGACAACGCCTCCTATGTCCTCTACGCGCCTGCCGATGATCCCGAGATCGCCATTGCCATCTATGTGGAAAAAGGCGCCCAGGGCGGCAATCTGGGCAACATCGCCAAGGCAATCCTTGATAAGTATTTCTCCGAGAACGGCAGCCTTGACACCGTTCCCGGCGAAAACAGAACAGGCTGATAAAAACGGGCGGCTCTCCCATGCGGAGAGCCGCCCAATATCATTTTTCGGCGCAAAAGGTCAGCCGCCGGCACCGTATTGCAGGCCCAGGGCGAGGATGCCGAAATTGCGCTCGTAGATGGAATCGAACTGGGACAGGGGCAGGGGACTCTCCCCCAGACCGGCCTCAATGGTGTAGCCGGGACGGTCAAAAACCTGGATGAACCAGTCCTTATAGCCTGCAAAGCCCGAGGCATAGGGCGTATCCTCCAGGGCATAGCCGCTGACCCGGGCAAACCGCTCGCCCAGGGCCCGCGCCCCTTCCGGCTCCATATCCAAAAATTTCCAGTAAATGACCTCTCCCTGGGTATGATAGGAGAGAGTCATGGCCGGGTCTACCAGGCGGGTCAGTTCGGCCATAGCGGTGCTTTCCGGCTGGTCCAGGGGCGCCTGCCCCACATAGTCCCGGGGCGCGGGACGGTCAAAGCCCAGGGCAAATTTGTTTTCCCGCGCCTGCTCCCATCCGGCGGGATAGTTGAGATTCAGGTCCACACCGCGGAGGTTGGCCTTCCAGCCGTCAGGAAAGGGAATTGAGGGGAAGTAGGCGGCGATCTCCTCTGCTGCCCGGTATTCTTCGCTGCCGGGGGCGATGGCACCGGTCACCAGGTCCACCCCGTCCGGGTTTACCATGGGTACCATGTAGAGCTGGACTGACCGGAACAGCGCCGCCGCGTCCAGGTCGAAGATCCTGCCGCCCTCTGAGACGGCCCGGGCGTAATCCTCCAGAAATCTCATCAGTACCGGGGTGGTGATCCACTCATTGGCGTGGTGGCTGGCGTTGTAGAGGACGGAGCGCGGCCCGTTTCCCAGCTTCAGCACTGTCACGGGCCGTCCGTAGGCGGTGACGGCAATGCGGCGATGGGACAGAAACGGATAGCGTACCGTCAGGCCGTGGATGCAAAGCGCCAGCAGCTCAGAGGTAAAGGGCAGGTCCGTCGGCACCACGGGAAAGCCAAAGGGTATGATAAGATACTGCCCCACGGAAAGCCGCCGGGGATCCAGATCGGGGTTGGCGGTGACAATGGCCCGGACCGTGGTACCGAACTGCCGTGCCAGACGGTAAAAGGTATCGCCCGGCTTGACCATATAGCGCTCATAGCCCAGAAGATAGGGCGTCAGGCGCTGCAGCGTCAGAACGTCCTCCTGGCCCGACGGAAAAAGACCCTCGCGGGTCTGAAATTCGATCATATCCGCAGCGCCTGCGCGGCGCAGTGCAAGGTCGGTGTAATTCAAAAAAATCCCC
>CAMGRA010000070.1 GCA_946061345.1 uncultured Clostridia bacterium
TGGCACAGAAATACCATTTTGACCTCCACGCGCCCATCCGCACCCTGTCCGACGAGGTAAAGAACATCATTCTGTACGGGACCAAGGGGGAAAAGCTGCAGCTTCACTATGAGCGGGGCAATGGCCGCGGCACCCTGGAGCAGGCCTTTGAGGGCATCGTTCCCAACATCGAGCGGCGCGTCCGCGAGACTCAGTCCGATGCCATGCGCAAAGAGCTGGAGGAATATATGACCACATCGCCCTGCCCCTGCTGCGGCGGCGAACGCCTGTCGGAGATCGCCCGGGCGGTGACAGTTGGCGGCCTGTCCATCACAAGGTTCTGCGACCTGTCGGTAAAGCAGGAACTGGAATTCCTGGATGACCTCACCCTGGAAGGCTCCCAGGCGGTCATTGCCGAACAGATCCTGCGGGAGATCCGTTCCCGGCTGGGCTTTTTGCAGAGCGTGGGTCTGCAATATCTGACTCTCTCCCGTGCGGCGGGGACTCTCTCCGGCGGCGAGGCCCAGCGCATCCGTCTGGCGACGCAGATCGGCTCGTCGCTCATGGGTGTGCTGTATATTCTGGACGAGCCGAGCATCGGTCTGCATCAGCGGGACAACAACAAGCTGCTGGAGACCCTGGCCCGGCTACGGGACCTGGGCAACACCCTGATCGTGGTGGAGCATGACGAGGACACCATGCGGGCGGCGGATTTTCTGGTGGATGTAGGCCCCGGTGCCGGAATCCACGGCGGAGCGATCGTCGCCGCCGGCACCCTGGAGGATATCATAAACACCCCGGAAAGCCTGACGGGACAGTATCTCTCCGGCATCCGAAAGATCCCCGTCCCCACGGAGCGCTGCAAGGGAAACGGCAAATTCCTGTGCGCCAGAGGCTGTACGGAAAACAACCTCCGGGGTATCGACGTATCCATCCCTCTGGGGACCTTTACCTGCGTGACCGGCGTTTCCGGCTCGGGAAAATCCTCCCTGGTCAATGAGATCATCGCCAAGAAGCTGTCTGCCGCCCTGAATCACGCCAAGACCCGCCCGGGCAAGCATGAAAAGATGGAAGGACTGGAGCATCTGGATAAGGTCATTGTTATCGACCAGAGCCCCATCGGACGCACCCCGCGCTCCAATCCAGCGACCTATACCGGCCTGTTTTCCGACATCCGCGACCTGTTCGCCTCCACGGCGGCGGCCAAGGAGCGGGGCTTCAGCGCCGGAAGATTCTCTTTTAATGTTAAGGGCGGCCGCTGTGAGGCCTGCTGCGGCGACGGGCTGGTGAAGATCGAAATGCACTTCCTGCCCGACGTCTATGTGCCCTGTGAGGTCTGCCGTGGAAAGCGGTACAACCGGGAGACCCTGGAGGTCCTCTACCGCGGCAAATCCATTTCTGATGTGCTGGAAATGACGGCGGACGAGGCACTGGAATTTTTCGAGAATCAGCCCCGGCTGCGGGAAAAGGTGGCGGCGCTGGTTCAGGTGGGACTGGGCTATGTGAAGCTCGGGCAGAGCTCCACCACGCTCTCCGGCGGCGAGGCGCAGCGGGTCAAGCTGGCGACGGAGCTGTCCCGGCCTGCAACAGGCCGCACCCTCTATATCCTGGACGAGCCGACCACCGGCCTGCATATGTACGATGTGCAGAAGCTCCTGGAGGTTTTGCAGCGGCTGGTAAAGGCGGGAAATACGGTGTTAGTCATCGAACACAACCTGGACGTGATCAAAACGGCGGACTATGTCATTGACCTTGGCCCTGAGGGCGGTGACGGCGGCGGCAGTATCGTCATCACGGGTACGCCGGAAGAGGTCGCTGCCTGCGAGGCGTCCTTTACGGGACAGTATTTGAAAAAAGTACTGGAAGGGGAGAATGACCATGAAAACTGATCCGTTGCGCCGCAGATTTATGCACCGAAGCCCCGACGGCCTCAGTGACGGGGAACTGCTGGAGCTGCTCCTGCGCTATTGCAGGGAGGACGCAGCAGAGATGGCGCAGAAGATCCTGGAGAAATTTCCCAATATCGCCGTCGTTATGGAAGCTGACGCTGAGGACCTTGCCACTGTGGAGGGCATGGATGAGGACACAGTGCTTCTGCTGCGCCTGATCCCGGAGCTTCACCGTCGCTATTTCCTCTCTCGTTCCAGGGCGCAGAACCGTCTGGCAGACAGCCGGGACTACGGAAACTACCTGCAGCCCTATTTCTACGGCGCAAGGGACGAGATGGTATACCTGCTCCTGCTGGACGGCGCGGGGCAGGTGCTCAACTGCCGCCTGCTCGCCAAGGGCAGCGTTAACGCTACCGGCGTACCCATCCGGCGGCTGGTGCAGGAGGCGTTGACTGCCAACGCCACCGGCATCGTGCTGGCCCACAACCACCCCTGCGGGATCGCCCTGCCTTCCAAGGAGGACGTGGAGCTTACCCTGCGGTTACGGGAAGCGCTGGAGATCATGGACCTTACACTGCTGGACCATATCATCGTGGCGGACGACGATTTTGTTTCCCTGCGGGACAGCGGCTATTTACACCGGTTTTGATTTAAACATAAAAAGCAAGGACGCACGATGAAGCGCCCTTGCTTTTTACCGGAAGAACACATTCAGGTCAACTTCCGTTTCAATGCCGTCAACTACGCCGCTGTCGGTGTATTGCAGGCAGTGAAAATGATAATCAAAGGTGGGAGTGTTGCCATATTCGGCCAGCCAGAGGGAATAGCCCTGCAAGGCCAGAAGGTTCAGATGGTCGTAGCCGTAGGTCTGGTTGAAGTAGACGCCCGCCTCGTAGCCCTGGGCCTTGATTACCTCGCAGAAGGCCACGGCACATTCCGTCATGGGGATCTCCGCAGCGCCGGGAATACGGCTTTGGCCCGACACCTCCTCCCAGTCGTAATAGACCGGCAGATCCAGCTTTGCATCGTCCAAAAGCGCACAGACGAACTCCGCTTCCTCGGCGGCTTCCGCCCCGTTGGCAGCCTGGGAGAAAAAGTACACGCCGACCAGAAGCCCCGCCTCTTTTGCTCCGTCGAGATTGTCCCGGAACAGCTCGTCCTCGTAGAGAAGTCCCTGGGTGGTGCCGCGGTATCCGGCGCGGATGATGGCAAATTCCACACCGGCGTCCTTAACTGCCTGCCAGTCGATCCGGCCCTGATGGGTGGATACGTCCACACCCACCAGGGAATCGGTGCCATAGCGCAGAAAACCGCCCTCCAAATAGAAATCCTCCGGCGCGTAAGCGTTGAGCGGTGCGGTCGGCCGGGGTTCCTCCGTGACCGGCGGTTCCGTCTCCTCAACAGACGGCCCATGGGAGCACGAGCTGACGATCACGCCGATGATCAGTATGAGGGCCACAGCGAAAAGGACCGTCACGACCAAGGCAAGGGTTTGATTGGATTTTTTCTTTTTTCGACGCGCCATGACGCACCACCTTTTGCCGGAAAGAATACCATCAGTTTTGCGAAGCCGGAGAGGAAAATGGCGATCAGTATAATAACCGCTTGCGGTGATTATACCATGAAGCCGCAGGCGGAATGGTAAAAAGCAGCCATATTTTCCGGTTTCCGGCGAAGCCGGAGAGGAAAATGGCGATCAGTATAATAACCGCTTGCGGTTATTATACCATGTCCGTCAAGCCCTGTCGATTTTTATGAAAAAGGCCTTGTCTGTGCGGCAGATTTATTGTAGAATAAGGGAACAAGGATGGAGGTCAGTGTATTGAAACGGATACTTCACAGAATGACAGCCATTGCTGTTCTTCTGATTTTATTGTTATTGTGTGCCTGCGGGACCCGGCAGGAGCCGGTGGAATCCACACAGGGGCCGGTGGATGACAGTGTGATCACCGTCAATGCCGTTGGTGACATCTACCTGACGGATGAAATGCTCAGCGACGCCATCAAGCCCGACGGAACCTATGATTTCATGTCCCAGTTTTCCGATGTCTACGCCTGCCTTTCCAAGGCTGATCTCACCATCGGAAATTTTGAGGGCACCTTTGCCGGAGAGCCCTACGGTCCCGCTGAGGGCAGTTACCCGGACGAATTGGCGGCAACGCTCAACGACGCGGGCTTCGATCTGCTCCAGACGGCCAATTCCTACAGCGTCTATAACGGCCTTGCCGGCTTGCAGCGGACAAAGCGGGTCATTGAGAACAACGGGATGCAGACCATGGGAACCTATTCCTCCCGGCAGGATAAGCAGGACAACCAGGTCGCCTGTCTGGAACTGGACGGCATCCGTGTGGCGGTGATCGCCATGACCAAGGGCCTGGGCGGTATGAGCCTGCCCGCCGATGACCGCTATTGCGTGGACCTGCTCTACAGCGACTACGACACAGACTATGAGCAGATCGACGAGGAGGGCATCCTGTCGGTCATTCAGGCGGCGGAGGCTTTGGAGCCGGATATCATCATTGCCTGCCTCCACTGGGGCAGCGAAAACGTCAGCGAGGTCAGCAGCACCCAGGAAAAGATCGCCGATCTCATGTTCCACAACGGCGTGGACGTGATCCTGGGCGCCCACTCCCATCTGGTGGGCGAGGTGGAGTCGCGTACCGTCCGCTTGGAAGACGGCACGCGGAAGAATGTGCTCATCGCCTACAGTCTGGGAGACTTTTGCCGGGCGGGACGGGGCGAGACCAATCTTTCTCCGATCCTCACTATGGAATTTACCAAGAACTGTTCCACCGGCCAGACGAGCCTGACGGCCTACACCGTTTCCTCGGTGGTCTCCATGGACCGTGGGTCAGGGGAGATCGACCGCTATGCGGTCATGGATGCTGACAGCCTCATCACCCTTTACGAGGCCAACTATTATGACCGCATCAGTAAGGATCTGTATACCTCCCTGCTGTCCAAGCGGGAGAGGCTGCTTGCGAAGATGGGTCTGGAATGAAACATAATAATAAAAGGACGCTTCCGACGGAAGCGTCCTTTTATGTTCAAAATTGAATCAGCCGTTCTCGCGCATCTTAGCGAAGCACTCGCTGCAGTAGACGGGGCGATCGGTCTTCGGCTCGAAGGGAACGCGAGCCTCGCCGCCGCAGTTAGCGCAGACAGCAGTGAAATACTCTCTCGGGCT
>CAMGRA010000071.1 GCA_946061345.1 uncultured Clostridia bacterium
ATAGCCTCCCGGTCATACAGCTCTCCGAAATTCAGATAGTTCATGCCGCCGCCGCAAAGGCCAGGCTCCAGCACATGGGGCGCGGTACCGTCGACGTAGGCGGTGGAAAGCTGGGGGAGAATGACACCATCCAGAGAATCCGGGTCTGAGGAACAGAGAATGTACACGGCATCCAGGCCCCGCTCCTGAGCTGCCCTGCCGATGGCGCGCATAAAGGTGGACTTGCCGCAGCCTGAGCCGCCCTTGATGATCGTGAGCTGCTGCACCTCCTGCAGCAGAGAATCATAGTGTGAAACAAAGCCACGCGGCGTACAGGCACCGTAAAAAAATGTTGATTCCATAGAAACCCTCCTTCCCTATGTTTTATGCGAAAGCGCCGCCGAATGTTCACCAAATACACCGCAGGCGTATAGAATGAGTAAGACAGAGGAGGAATTTCCATGGAGACAACTTTGAATTATCTGCGGGAGGGACAGTGCGCCCGGATCAAGACGCTGCGGATGCAGGGTGCCATGCGCCGGAGGCTGTTGGATTTCGGGCTGATTGAGGGCACCTGGGTTCGGTGCCTGCGCTTCAGCCCTGCCGGAGATCCGGTTCTCTACTGTGTGCGCGGGACGGTCCTGGCGCTGCGGAGGCAGGACAGCCGCTGCATCGCCGTGGAGACGGAGCCATGAGCCTCATCGCCCTGGCGGGCAATCCCAACGTGGGGAAAAGCACACTGTTCAACGCCCTCACAGGCAGAAATCAACATACCGGCAACTGGCCCGGCAAGACTGTGGAGCTTGCCCAGGGGCGGTGTCAATACAAGGGGGAGGAAATCCAGATCGTGGACCTGCCGGGGGCCTATTCCCTGGTCAGCCGTTCGCCGGAGGAACAGGTGGCAGAGGACTTTCTGCGCAGCGGCGGTGCCGACTGCACCGTTGCCGTCTGCGACGCAACTTGCTTGGAGCGCAGCCTGATCCTGGTGCTCCAGGTCCTCGCCCTGTCGCCGAAGACGGTGGTCTGCGTCAATCTGATGGATGAGGCACGGCGCGCAGGGCTTCAGGTGGATACGGCGAGGCTTGAACGGGAGCTGGGGGTGCCGGTGGTGGCGACCTCTGCCAACCGGGGAGAGGGAACGCAGCGCCTGCTGGAGGCCGTGCGCAGCGTCTGTGACGGCTTTGCGCCGCTGCTGCCGGAAAGCGGCCCGATTCGGGGTGAAACAGAGGAGGAATCCGATGCCCTTGCCCGCCGCTTTGTCCTGCGGGCGGAGGAAGTGGCCTCAAAATGCGTGGAAAAAAGTGCGGAGGGCAAGAATCTGACTCGGCGGCTGGATAACATCTTGCTGAATAAATGGAGCGGGTATCTGGCCATGCTGCTTTTGCTGCTGGGGGTTTTCTGGCTGACCATCGAGGGGGCCAACTACCCCTCCCAGGGCCTGCAATGGTGCTTTGACCGCCTGGGAGAGCTGCTTCGCTCCGGGGCGGAACGCCTTGCTTTCCCAACCTGGCTGACCGGGGCGCTTCTTGACGGCGTCTATGCCACCACCGCCCGGGTGGTGGCGGTGATGCTGCCGCCTATGGCGATCTTTTTCCCGCTCTTTACCCTGCTGGAGGACTTCGGCTATCTGCCCCGGGTGGCCTTTCTGATGGACCACCGCTTCCGCAGGTGCGGTGCCTGCGGCAAGCAATCGCTGACGCTGTGCATGGGTCTGGGCTGCAACGCCGCCGGGGTCACGGGCTGCCGCATCATCGACTCGCCGAGAGAGCGGCTCATCGCCGTGCTGACCAACGCCTTTGTGCCCTGCAACGGGCGCTTTCCCGCCCTGATCTTCCTGATCTCCCTCAGTTTTTCCGGGGGCTCGGCACTGTTGGGGGCGGGGGCGCTGACGCTGTGCCTGCTGCTGTCGGTGGCAATGACCCTTTTGGCCTCCGGCTGGCTGAGCCATACGGCGCTGAAGGGGGAGCCGTCGTCCTTTGTGCTGGAGCTGCCGCCCTACCGCAAGCCCCAGATCGGCCAGGTGCTGCTGCGGTCCGTCCGCGACCGGACACTGTTCGTCTTGGGCCGCGCGGCGGCGGTGGCGGCTCCGGCGGGACTGGTGATATGGCTCTTGGCCAACGTCCATGTGGGCGGGACCTCCCTGCTGCAGGGAGCGGCGGCGGTGCTGGAGAAGCCCGGCATCCTTCTGGGGATGAACGGCGCAGTGCTGCTGGCCTTTCTCCTGGGAAGTCCTGCCAACGAGCTGGTGCTGCCGATCCTGATGCTGACGCTGACTGCCGGTACCGGCCTCGGCGGTGAAAGCAGCACCCAGATGGCGGGCATCCTGCTCTCAGCCGGCTGGACCTGGCGGGAATCCCTCTGCACCCTGGTGTTTTTCCTGTTCCACTGGCCCTGCACCACGACCCTGCTGACCATACGGAAAGAGACGGGCAGCCGGAAATGGACGCTTTTGGCCCTGCTTTTGCCCACGGCTTTCGGCTGCGCACTGTGCATTCTGCTGCATTTTGCCCTGCTGCTGGTGCCATGACCGAAAAAAACTCCCCCACGGCGGAAAGACCGCTGCGGGGGAGTTTTTTGGTTAAAGTAAACCACCACCGGGCTGGTGGTACCAAAAATCTTTCGCTATGCCGAGTCCCGCCGCAGCGGAAAGCCTCCCTCTGACGAGGGAGGTGGATTCGCCGCAAGGCGAAGACGGAGGGAGAGAAACAAGAAGAGAAAATCTCTCCCCCAGTCTTTTTGCTACGCAAAAATCCAGCCCCCTCGTCAGAGGGGGCCTGGGATGTGTGCATAACCGCATCTGCGGTGGTAGGGCTCTTCATGCAAGCGAATGAAAAGCCGATGAGCCTATAGGCTCAGCCGAGGGCATGCCCCAAGGGGGCTGGTGCATACCACCGGCACGGGGCCGGTGGTTATGATTGCGCTTTATTTGTCCTCGTAGAACACCTTCATGCCCTTGTAGGTCATGTAGGTATCCAGCTTGGAGACCAATTCCATGGGCGCGTGCATGGACAGCACGGGAACGCCCGCGTCGACGGTCTCAATGTTGCGGTTTGCCATATAGCAGGCCACCGTACCGCCGCCGCCCTGGTCGACCTTGCCCAGCTCGCCGGTCTGCCAGATGACGTCGTTGTCGGCGAACAGGCGGCGGACATAGCCCATGACCTCGGCTGCCGCGTCGGACGAGCCGCCCTTGCCGCGCGAGCCGGTGTACTTAAAGATGCCCGTGCCGTAGTTCAGATGGGTGTTGTTGCCCTTGTCGCAGGTCTCAGCGTAGAGGGGATCGTAGGCGTTGCTGACGTCCGCAGAGAGGCAGAAGGAGCCTTCAAAGCAGCGGCGCAGGCTGGCGCCGGTGGCGTCGCAGAGGTCGCCCATGAACGCCTCAAAATACTCGCTCTGCATACCGCTGATGCCGACCGAGCCGATCTCCTCCTTGTCGGCAAGGACGCAGACGGCGGTCTTTTTCGGCGTGCCGAGGGTGAGCAGCGGCTTGAACGCGGCGAAGGCGCAGACGCGGTCGTCATGGCCATAGGCGGCGATCAGACTGCGGTCGAAGCCGACCTCTCTGGCGCGGCCGGCGGGCACCATGGTCAGCTCAGCCGAGAGGAAGTCCTCCTCGGTGATGCCGTACTTCTCGTGCAGCAGGCACAGGATCGCAAACTTGACGCGGTCGCTGCCCTCGTCATCCTTTAAGGGGCGGCTGCCCAGCAGAACGCGCAGATTTTCACCCGTTACGCCCTCGGCCATCGGCTTCTTCATCTGGTCGGCGGCGAGGTGGACGAGCAGGTCGGTCACGCAGAAGATGGGGTCATTCTCATCCTCACCGACCGTGACCTTGACGACGGTACCATCCTTCTTCGCCACGACGCCGTGCAGCGCCAGCGGCGTGGTCGTCCACTGGTACTTCTTAACGCCGCCGTAGTAGTGCGTCTTGAAGAACGCCATCTCGCTGTCCTCGTACATGGGGTTCGGCTTGAGGTCAAGACGCGGCGAGTCGATGTGCGCGGCGCAGATGTGCGTGCCGTTGTCGAGCGGCTCCGTGCCGACGACGGCGAAGATCACGCACTTGCCGTGACCGTTGCCGTAGACGCGGTCGCCGGGCTTGAGCTGCATGCCGGGAACGAGGGGCTTGAAGCCGTGCTTCTCCGCCTCCGCGATCGTCCAGTCGACGGCTTCGCGCTCGATCTTGCAGGTGCTGATGAAGTCCATGTACTCCTTGCAGTACGGCTCCATCGCGGCAAGGTCGGCGTCGGAGATGCGGTCATAGCCGTTCTTCGGCGCGGAGAGCAGCTCCTTGCGCAGCGCTTCGTATTTCTTTTCTTCCATGGTATCAAAAACTCCTTTCAGAAATTGCTTACATTGTTGTGAGAATGCCTCGGCGGTGCCGCTGTTCTCCAGCGTCACCTGCGCGAGAGCGGAGAATTCCGCGTCGGACTTCTGCGCGTCGAGGCGGTGCTCGGCATAGTCGCGGGAGATGCCCTCGCGCAGCATCAGGCGTTCGATGCGGCTTTCTCTCGGTGCGGTCACGGCGACGGTCACGTCGCAGAGCTTTGCCAGACCGCTTTCAAACAGGGCGATGGCGTCCACGGCGGCAAAGGGCGCGTCAGACTGCGCGAGCAGACGCCGAACCTCACGGCAGACAACACCGTGCGTGATCTCGTTGAGGGCGCGCAGGGCGTTTTCGTCCGCAAAGACCAGATTTCCCAAGCGCTTTCGTTGCAAAACGCCGTCTCGCACCGCGCCGGGAAAGCGCGCTTCGATGTCCGCCAGCAGCCCGGCATCTGTTTCCAGCAAACGGTGGTACAGCGCGTCGCAGTCGATGCACAGGGCACCCATCGCCTCGGCCTCGCGCAAAAGCGTGGTCTTTCCGCTGCCTGTGCCGCCCGTGATGCCGAGAATTGTCATGCCTCGTCCTCCGCGTTCACGGTGCGGAAGGCGGCCGCCTTTTTCAGACGGTTGCCCACGGCGTAGGCGACGGTAGCAGTCCACAACCCCAGATTGGTTTCCCATTCCGGTTTGGGCTCTGCCCCGTTCGCTCGCCGCTACTAGGG
>CAMGRA010000072.1 GCA_946061345.1 uncultured Clostridia bacterium
AAAGCTTTAGTCTTAACATCCTACTAGGGGCGGCCACCAGCCGCCCGCAAACAACAGAGCGGTATCCAATCGGGCGGCTGATAGCCGCCCCTACGAACTTTTTTCGGAAATGATTCATTTATAAGCGCTGGCGTGCATTACAGCCGCTGCAGCTTGGAAAGATCTGCGGCGGAGAGTGGCTCCAGACGGCGCTTGCGGATGCGGAAGACGCGGCTGCACAGACGCAGAACACTGGGACGGTGGGTGGAGATCAGGCAGGTCTTATTCGTCAGGGCGGCAATATTCTCCAGGACCTTTTCTTCCGTCTCCAGATCCAGAGCGGAGGTGGCCTCGTCCAGCAGGAGGATGGGCGCGTCGGTCAAAATGGCCCGGGCAATGGCAAGGCGCTGATTCTGACCTACGGAGAGGGAACTGCCGCGCTCACTGACGGTGCTGTAGATACCCTTGGGCAGAGCGCGGACGAAATCCTCCGCGCAGGCTGTCCGCAGAGCGGCGTAAATTTCCTCATCTGTCGCCACCGGGCGTACCAGCCGCAGGGTTTCGGCAATGGTGCCGGAGAAGATGACGTTGTCCTGGGGAACATAGGCGAACAGGCTTCTGGTAGAGGGTGAGAGCGGCACCCGCAGACCGCTGCCGACAAGCTCCGCAGTGCCGCCGGTGGGAGCCAGCAGGCCCAGAAGGATCCGAAACAGGGTGGTTTTTCCGCTGCCGGAGGGACCGACGACCGCAATGGTCTCATTGGGCGCGACGGTCAAATCCAGTTCCTCCAGCACACAGGCGCGGGTCCGGTAGGCAAAGGACAGGTTTTCCAGATGCAGGGAAATGGGCCCCTGGCGCAGAGCTTCCGCTTCCTCCAGATGATCCAGCTTTTCCCGCGGAAGATCAAAGATCGCCATAATGCGCTGGGCGCTGACGGTACACTCGATGGCCGAGGGCACCAGCTTGATGAGGGAGGTCAGCGCACTGGAAAGGTAGCCCGCCAGCTGGATAAAGAGGACCATGGTGCCGAAGTCGATACGCCCGTCCCAGAGACGGAAGGCGCCCCAGCCCAGGCAGAGATAGCTCACCAGCATACCCACGGTGGACAGCACCGAGGAATTGAGAACGGAGAACCGGTTAAAATCCATAGAGGTGCGGTAGTAGATATCCTGCACCTGCTCCAGCCGGGAACGGAAAGCACCCACCAAATTGAAGGCCTTGATGGACTGGGCGTTCTGAAAGGCCTCTTCGTGTAAGGACATCATTCGACTGTTGACGTCGCGGATCTCCTTGTTATAAGAGCGCATTTTCCGCATCAGCGGACCGGCCGCGACGACGGAAAGGGGCGCGGTCAGCAGAGCAATAAGGGCCATGGTGGGGTCATAGTAGACGATGACCGCCAGAGAGGCCAGAAACTGCACCAGCTTGATGATAAGGGTCGGCACCCAGCCCAGGACGCTGGAAGCCACATTGGTCACGTCGGTGTTGATGCGTGAGAGCAGGTCACCGGAATGATACTGCTGGAGAGACTGCCAGTCGGTGTTCATAAAAGTGCCGAACACCTCGGCGCGGAGTTCGTTGGAAATACGCAGGTTGATCTTTGCGGTATAGCGGCTGACACAGGCGTTGAGAACAATGCCGGTTACGGAAAGCAGCACGACATAGATGCCGTTTTCCAGAACGTACCAGCCCTCCCTGGCGATAATGTAGTTGATAAGGCGTTTACTCAGCAATGCAGTGGTGAGTGTCAAGCCTGTGGTCAGCAGGCCCAGAAGTGTGAACAGCAGGATGGCCTTCCGGTAGGCGCGGGTGTGATGATAGATCCAGCGGGTCTCCCGGATGACCTCCCGCACAGAGCCGTCATGCAGTCGCTGATGCACTTTTTTGAAGAGTTCCATGGCGGCTCCTCCTTTTTCTGTATTTATTTCTCCTCTTTGGAGGAAGCGGTTTCACTGATCTCGCGGGTCAGCTCGCCGGCAGCTTCCTCCGCTTCGTCATAGCGGCTGCGGCCTTTGCTGCTATAGGAACCGGCATAATATTTATAGCCATAGCCGGAATGATACTTGGAGCCGTAGCCATAGCGGGTGGTACCTGCCTGGGTCTGATTCAGTACACAGCCAATCAGTCCCACATCATTGGCGGACAAAGCCTGGATGGAGTTGAGGATCTGAGCCGTGCTGGCCAGGTCCTGGCGGACGACATACAAGGTGGCGTCGGCATATTTTGCGATAGTGGCTGCGTCGGACAGGATTCCTGCCGGCGGTGTGTCAATGATGACATAGTCCAGCTTTCCCCGCAGCAGCTCCAGCACCTGGCGCATCCGCGGCGTATCCAGCAGAGGCTGGGGCCGATCGGTGGTCTCGTCGCCGGAAAGCAGCAGCAGCGTGGAATTTGGCACGTTGAGAAGACGAAAATTCTTTGTGCTGCCGGAAAGGATCTCTACCAGACCGTCAGAGGGATCGTCCAACCCCACACTGGCCTTGAGAGACTGCTTGCGCAGGTCACCGTCGATCAGGATCACCCGCTTGCCTTCCGAGGCCAGCGACAGGGCAAGATTGACCGATACGGTGGTCTTGCCTTCGTCGGGCAGAGTGCTGGTGATAAGCAGGATTCTGGCGTCTTTATCCTTGAGGATCTTCTGCAAACGGACCCGCAGATTGCGGATGGACTCGTTGAAGGCACTGCTGACTCTGGGATTGGTGATAGTCAGGGTCAGATTGGCTTTCTTTGTACGTTTTTTCAGCTTTACGGCGGGAATGTAAGCCAGACATTTCAGATTGACCAGCTTCCGCAGATCCTCCGCTGCGTGGACGGTCTTTCGCGTCAGAGAGAGCAGGAAAATCGCCAGAATACAGACGGCAAGGGTGATACCTGCATAGGTCAGGGCGGAAGAAGGAGCATTGTTGGCATTGACGGGCGTTGTCGGCGGTTCCAGAGGAATGTTGATGATGTGGATCTGTGTATCGCCCAAAATACTGCTTGCCGCCTGAGGATAGATGGTAATGGCGGCGTTCATAATGTCAAAGGCATCCTGGGGAGTGTTGGCCGTGGCGGTCATGGTGAACAGGCCGGCATCGGCTGTGGACGTGGCGGTGATGGAGTTGGCGGGGACGGGTCTGCCCAGCTCCAGCTCCAGAAGCATCCGGGTGTTTTCGCTGCGGATGATATAAGGGAAGGTCTGGGAAAGACTGGCGGCGGCGGAGTTGTCCAGCCAACTGCTCCGGTTGCCGATGTCAGTAATAGAGGCATAGCTGGCCTGGACGGAGAACACTACCGAGGAGGAATAGACGGGAGAGTAGGAACTGTCTACGCGATAATAACGGAAAGCGCCGACAGCCAGGGCGAGAAGCAGAGCAAGCCAAATCAGTCGCTTGGCTGCATTGATGAAATTGTGCAGGATAACGATTAGGTTGAAATCCAAAAGGCCGGAGCCGCTTCGTTCTTCCTCCATCAGTTCGCCACCTCCTTGTTTGAGGGCTTTTTCCCCTTACTGCGACCATAGCCATAGCCGTAGCCATAGCCGTACCCATACCCATACCCGTAGCCGTAGCTATAACCGCCGACGGAAAGATTGATGGAACGGAAGGAACGGACATTGTTCAGAACAAAGCCCATAAAATCAGAATGGGAGTCGTTGAGAGAGTCGATAGCATCATTGATGGCAATGGCGGGGACCACATCCTGACGGACGACCAGGAGAGAGGCGTCTGCCGCCTCGGCAATGACCTCTGCGTCGGCAAAAATACCCAACGGCGGCGTATCAACGATGATATAGCTGTACTGCTTTCGCAGCGCTTCCAGGATCGGACGGAAGGAATCGGAAGAGAAGGTCTCGGCCTTGTGACGGCGGATGCCCTCGGCGAAAAGAACGCTGAGACTGCAATGCTCCAGGCACACGACGGCATCCTTGAGAGACTGGTCGGTAAAGCCCTCGGTCATCAGGGCACCGAAGTTCTTTCCGCGTTCCACCGGATGCTCAAACACCAGATTCTGGGCAGGCTTGCGCAGGTCTGCGTCCAGCAGGAGCACCCGGTGATGCTTCTGCGCCAGAGACAGGGCAATATTGGCGGCAACAGTGGATTTTCCCTCGTTTTCGCTGCAGCTGGTCACAACGAAGACCTGCTTCCCCTCCTTTTCGTGGGCGCGCTCAATGTAGACACGAAGCTGATGGATGGTCTCTGTGTAATAAAAGCTGATGGTAGGGTCGGTGATCAGCAGGGAGGACTTTTTTCGCTTCAAAAAGCTCCGGAAGGTGCGGTTTTTCCGCTCGTGGTAGATGGTGGTCAGCAGCTTGCCGTCGATCTGCCGTTTGGCGCCGCTGGGCGTCTGTACCGTGTCAGCCTGAATGGACATCATGACCAGCAGCACGATCATCAGCACGGCGCCGATCGGCGCCGAAAGGGCCAGAAGCTTATTGCGGGAGGAAGCGCCGTTGGGCGTGGTGCTGATGGTGGGACCGTTGATATTGTCGAGGACCATGGTGGCAAACACGTTTTGAGAGTATGCACCGTGACAATCCATGATGGCCAGGGCGCTTTTGTAGGCCAGCTCCGGCGTGTCAGCAGTCACGTCCATGATCAGAATGTTGGTGTTGTCCGGAACACTGATGGTTACCGCAGCGGGAAAGCTGCTCATATTCATGCGTTCGGCTGCTGACTGACGCACCAAATCACTGGAAAGCAGGGTGGCAAACTGCTCTGCAACGGTATCTGTGGCGGCAACGGTGGTACTGGTGGCGCTGACACCGCTGCGGGAGGTGAGAGAAAAGGTGACGGAACTGGTGTAGGTGGGCGTCATGGCCAGACCCTGCACCAGATAGACTGCCATCACAGCGGTCAGCGCGGCAAGGATGACCATCCAGAAATACCGCAGAATAAAGCGGAAAATACAAAACAGGTCAAAATCAGAAAATGCAATGTGCTTTTTCTCTTCCATAGCTTCTCCTTACTCGACCACGACGGTCAGGAT
>CAMGRA010000073.1 GCA_946061345.1 uncultured Clostridia bacterium
CGCAGCCGGTAAAGCCCGCCAGGGCCATCTCGCTGACGATCTGCTGGAAGGTGTTCTCGGCACCCAGTTCAGGCATGTCGTCATTGCACCAGCCGATGGGCGCGATACCAAGGAATACGTGGTTCTGATCGAACATAGGAAACGTCCTCCTCAAATATAATGTATAGATTGGGTCTTCCCGGCCTTTGTGAAAGGCCGGCACGCATCGCCCCGTTTTCTGTGTCCGTTCACAGAAGTACATGCAAAACGGGAGACGTAAGCGTTTTCGCTATTAAAGAAAGTATCATCCTTGCCTGGAAAATGCAATGCTTTTTCCTGGTCCTCCGCGATTTTTTCCGATTTAGCCAAAGGTCCTCCCAAATTTTTTGCAGATATGACAGTTCCAAATTTTTCATGATTTTGGAGGTAAATCCTCATGATGTCTCCGCCCGTCGCGGACATCTGTTTCCCTACACAGTTTTCTCCTTTTTTTCACGCAAAATCTTTACTTATTTTTTACCTGGATTTTATAAAATTGCAGATATTTTTGTCTGTCCGCACAAAAATGCACAAGTTATTTCTGCAATACTACACATAAATTGTGCGGACTATTGACTTGATTTTTATTTTGGTGGTAAAATCTTTACAGATTTACCGGGGATCGTTCCACAGCTTTTTTGCGGAAGAGATTCCCGGAATTTAATCAAAAAGGAGAAAAGAAGTACATGAAAAAGTTTTTTGCGCTGTCCATGGCTCTCGTCATGGCCCTGTCTCTGATGGCTTGCGGCAGCAAGAAGGAAGAGGCCCCCGCAGCCCCCGCTGAGACTCCCTCCGCCGAGCAGAGCGGTGAGCAGGAGTACAACATCTCCGTCATCCTGAAGACCACCTCCTCCGAGTATTGGGGCTATGTGGTCGCCGGCGCCGAGGCCTATGAGAAGGATCATCCCAACGTTCACGTTGAGGTCAAGGGCGCTACCTCCGAGACCGCTTATGACGAGCAGCAGAACATGATCGAGACCGACATGAACAATGCCGACATCGACGGTTATGTTATCGCTCCCCTGCAGGCCGACATGGTGGCCAACATGATCAAGGGCCAGACCAAGCCCATCGTGGCCGTTGACACCAACATTGACGCCCCCGAGGTCCTGTCCTTCGTCGGTACCGGCAACGAGGCCGCCGGCAAGCTGGGCGGCGAGGCTGCTGCCAACCTGGCCAAGGAGCGCGGCTGGGAAGAGATCAAGTGCATTGAGATCGCCGGCGTTCAGGGCGACTCCACCAACGAGGCCCGTATGAAGGGCTACGCTGCCGGCATTGAGGCCGCTGGCGGCACCTTCCTGTATGACGAGGTCCAGTACGCCAACGCCGTGGCTGACCAGGCCGTCACCTGCATGGAGGCTATCATGCAGAACCATCCCGAGGGCATCGCCGTTATCTGCGCCAACAACGACGATATGGCCATGGCCGCCGCCCGTGCCGCTGCCGGCAACGCCGCTTATGAGAACACCGTGTTCCTGGGCTTCGACGGCATCCAGTCCGCCTGCAAGTCCATCCTGGCCGGTGAAGAGACCATGTCTGTCTGCCAGCAGGGTTACAGCATGGGCTATGAGTCCGTTGACGCTGTTGTCCGCGCGCTGCAGGGCGAGACCCTGGACACCTTCATCGATGCCGGTGCTTCCATTGTCGATCCCGACACCGCCCAGGCCCGTCTGGAGGAGCTGCAGGGCTACCTGGCTTGATTCCGGGACACAGCAGCTGATTTGAAGTAAAAGTGGGCCCCGCCCCGGTGGAACTAGGGCGGGGCCACCTTTCCATTATCCCCTTTCCAACCCGCGGCGGACCGCTGTCCGCCTTTGACCGTCAGCCCGCACCGTGGCGGGCTTCTACCGCGCGTTTACCGCGCGTCCCTTCAATCGGGAGAAATTGAGGTGATATTCAGGTGAGCGAATACGTAGTTGAGCTGAAAAACATAACGAAGCGATTTCCGGGCGTAGTTGCATTGCACAACATGCAGCTTGCCGTTAAGCCGGGAGAGATCCATGGCCTGATCGGTGAAAACGGCGCAGGCAAGTCCACACTGATCAAGGTCCTCACCGGCGTTCATATGGCCGACGAGGGCGAAATCTACGTCAACGGCGAAAAGCGGGTCTTTAAAAACCCCAACGAGTCCGCGGCGGCGGGTATTGCCTGCGTGTATCAGGAGCTGAACATCGAAAAGCTGCTGAGCGTGACTGACAACATTTTCATCAACAAGTGGCTGAAAAAGGGCGCCCTGCTGGACTATGACGCCATGCATAAGAAGGCCGAGGAGGTCATGAAGTCCCTGGGCCAGGATGTGGATCCCCGCAAAGCGGCAGGCACTCTGGGCATGGGCGTCCAGCAGATGATCGAGATCGCCAAGGCCGTTTTGATCGATGCCAAGATGATCATCATGGACGAGCCCACCTCCTCTCTGGGCGAAAAAGAGGTCGAGCAGCTGATGAAGACCTGCCGGGAACTGAAGGACCGGGGCATCGGCATCCTGTTCGTCTCCCACAAGCTGGAGGAGCTTTTTGAGCTGTGCGACCGCGTGACCGTCATCCGTGACGGTGAGTACATCGAGACCCGCGACATCAAGGACTGGACCAACGATTCCCTCATCGCCTCCATGGTGGGCCGTACCCTGGAAAACCAGTTCCCCAAGGAATTCGGCGTCAAGGGCGACTGCATGCTGAAGGCGGAGAACCTGGAGATCGGCGGCGTGCTGCACGGCGTCAGCTTCGAGGCTTATGGCGGCCAGATCCTGGGCATGAGCGGCCTGGTGGGCGCCGGCCGGACGGAGACTGTCCGCGCCATCTTCGGTGCCGACCCTCTGGACGGCGGCAAAATCTATGTCAAGGGCAAGGAAGTCAAGATCAAAAGCCCCAAGCAGGCCATCGCGGCGGGCATCGCCCTGCTGACGGAGGACCGCAAGGGCTCCGGCCTGGTGCTGGGCGAAAGCATCCGCACCAACCTCATCATGTCCAGTTTCAAAAAGCACAGTGACGGTCCCTTCCTCAATGAAAAGCGCATCGAGGAGACCGGCCAGGGCCATATCGAGTCTCTGCGGATCAAGACGCCCTCCATCGACGAGATCGTCGGACAGCTGTCCGGCGGCAACCAGCAGAAGGTCGTCATCGGCAAGTGGATCAACTCCAACGCCGATATCTACATTTTCGACGAGCCGACCCGCGGTATCGACGTGGGCGCCAAGGTCGAGGTCTACAATGTTATGAACAGCCTGGTGAAGGCTGGTAAATGCGTCATCATGATCTCCTCGGAAATGCCGGAGATTCTGGGTATGAGCGACCGTGTGGTCGTTATGCGCGGAGGCAGAGTCATGGCCACTGTTGACCGTGACAGCAAGCATTTCAATCAGGAAGACATCATGAAAGCGGCATGGGGAGGAACTTTAGATGACTAAGAAGAAAAAAAGCGGCTCCGGCTTTCAGCTGGGCACGATCCTGGCACTGGTAATCATGTGCCTGTTCCTGGCGATCTCCAACAAGAACTTTTACAGCTACTCCAACCTGATGAGTATCCTGAAGCAGACGGCTTTCAACGCCTTCCTGGCTGTCGGTATGCTGCTGTGCCTGATCACCGCAGGTATTGACCTGTCCGTGGGCGCCAACGCCGTGTTCTGCGCCTGCTTGATGGGCGCCCTGTCCAAGTCCGGCATGTCCAGCGGCATCCTGCTGATGATCATCGGCATCCTGGCCGGCGGTCTGGTGGGCTTCATCAACGGCACCCTGCTGACCCGTCTGCACCTGCCTCATCCCTTCGTGTCCACCCTGGGCATGAAGAACGTGCTGTGGGGCCTTGCACTGTTGGTCACAGGCAGCCAGATGATCAATACGTTCCCCGCCTCTGTTCAGTGGCTGGGCCTGACCACCATCGTCGGCTTCCCCGTCAGCTTCATCGTGGTCATCGTGCTGTACATAGTCATGCACGTCTTCCTGAGCAAGACCGCTCTGGGCCGCTCCATCTATTGCGCCGGCGGCAACATGGAGGCCACCCGCCTGTCTGGTATCAACACCGCCAACGTGCTGACTTTCTGCTACACCATGTCCGGTATCATGGCCGCTCTGGCCGGTATCGTTTCCGTGGGCCGTTCCGGCATCTGCAACGGCGCCAACGCCACCCAGCCCTATGATACCGACGCTATCGCCGCCTGCATCATCGGCGGCGCCTCCTTCACCGGCGGCAAGGGCACCATGTTCGGCACCATGCTGGGCTGCCTCATCATCTCCGTTCTGCGCAACGGCTTCACCCTGCTGTCCATCGATTCCGCAGTTCAGAACATCGTCTTGGGCCTGGTCATCATCCTGGCCGTTCTGATGGACGTCATCCGTGCCCAGATGGAGGCCAAGCGCCGCCGTCTGGCTGCCGGAAAGTAATTTCCTGCATATACCTGCCATTGACATGGGGCGGAAACGCCCCATGTCAATTTATAAAAAAGGTTTTTGGGCCTTTTCTTTTTCACTGCAGTCTGTTATAATGCAACGCGAATGGCACAAAGCCGCCCACGTCCCCAGCTTTGCGGGGCTCGTTGGCAAAGCACACCTGGGGTCCGCCCCAATATGGAGGAATGATTTTATGAAGAAGCTTCGCATCGGCATTGTTGGCCTGGGCCGCCTTGGCAAGGTCCATGCCCAGAATATCGCCTACAAGATCCCCAACGCCGAACTGACCGCCGCCTGCTCCATCGTGCCCGCTGAGCTGGAATATGCCAAGCAGGAGCTGGGCGTCACGGATGTCTACACCGATTACCGGGAGATGCTGGCCAAGGCTGACATCGACGCCGTGGTCATCGTCACCACCTCTTCCGAGCACTGCTGGCAGATCGAGGCGGCTCTGGACGCCGGCAAGCACGTGTTCTCCGAGAAGCCTCTGGGCGTGGATGTGG
>CAMGRA010000074.1 GCA_946061345.1 uncultured Clostridia bacterium
TCCTTCATCTCGCCCTCCTGCATCTTGGCAAAGAGGTTGTCGAGGGTGACCTTGCTGGCCTGCTTGGCAGCAGCATCCTTCTCGGCCTGCTTGCGCTGCTCCACCAGCTGGCGGGCCATGCGCTCGTCGGCAACGGCGTCAAACTCGTCACCGGGCGTCGGCGCTTCGGCCAGACCCGTGATCTCCACAGGAATGGAGGGGCCTGCCTCGGTGATGGTACGGCCCTTGTCATCGGTCATCACGCGGACACGTCCCACGGCGGTGCCGGCGATGATGAGGTCGCCCTTATGGAGAGTACCGTTCTGCACCAGCAGGGTGGCAATGGGGCCGCGGTTCTTGTCCAGACGGGCTTCAATGACGGTGCCCTTGGCGGCGCGGTTGGGATTGGCCTTCAGGTCGGCCAGCTCGGCGGTCATGATGACCGTCTCCAACAGCTCGTCAATGCCCATGCCGGTCTTTGCGGAAATGCGGCAGACCTCTGTGTCGCCGCCCCACTCCGCCGGCACCAGGTCGTGCTCGGTGAGCTGGGTCAGGACGCGGTCCGGGTTGGCACCGGGCTTATCCATCTTGTTGACGGCGACGATAATGGGGATCTCCGCTGCCTTGGCATGGTTGATCGCTTCTATGGTCTGGGGCATGATGCCGTCGTCGGCTGCCACAACCAAAATCGCGATATCGGTACACATGGCGCCGCGGGCGCGCATGGAGGTAAAGGCGGCATGGCCCGGGGTGTCCAGGAAGGTGATGGGGCTGCCGTTGATCTGCACCGTGTAAGCGCCGATGTGCTGCGTGATACCGCCGGCCTCGCCGGAGACCACGTTGGTCTTACGCACCGCGTCGAGCAGGCTGGTCTTGCCGTGGTCGACGTGGCCCATGACCACGACGACGGGGCTGCGGCCCACCAGTTCGTCTTCCGTGTCCACATGGTCGTCAATGAGGCGTTCCTCGATGGTGACGACGATCTCCCGCTCCACCTTGCAGCCCAGCTCCGTGGCGACGAATTCCGCCGTGTCGAAGTCGATGGTCTGGTTGATGGAGGCCATAACGCCGTTTTTGATGAGGACCTTAATCAGTTCCGTGGCGGTCTTCTTCATGCGGGAGGCCAGCTCGCCCACGGTGATCTCGTCGGGGATCTTCACCGTCAGCGGCGTCTTCTTGATGATCTCAAGCTGCAGCCGGCGCATCTTCTCCTGCTCCTCGTTGCGGCGCTTGTTGCCCATGGGGCCTTTGTTCTTATTCTTGTTTTTGCTCTTATTGCCGATCTTCTGCTTGCCGCCGGCATAATTCTGCACCCGCTCGGACACCAGATTGTCCACCCGGTCGTCAAAGCGGTCAGCGTTGACAGTGACGGCCTTGGTGTCGACCACGCGGCGTTCCCGCTTGCGCTGCTCCACCTTGGGCTTCTCCGTCTTTTCGGCGGGCTTGGCCTCGGTCTTCCTGGCCGCGGCCTCAGAGGGCTTTTCTTCCGCGCTCTTGGGCGCTTCCTTGGGCTCCTCCTTCTTCGGCGCGGGCGCTACAGCAAACACCTGTGCGATGGACTCGATTTGGTGATGCTGGGTGATATGGTCGAACACCGCGTTGAGCTGTTCTTCCGTCAGCACCTGGGTGTTGCTTTTCGGCTTTTCAAAATAGATTCCGACGATGGCCGCGATCTCCTTCGGCTGCATGCCGAAATCTGCGGCGACTTCCTTTACTCGATACTTAACCAGACTCATAAAGCCACCTCCATCTTACTTTTTCCCGTGTCGAACATTGTAGCGGTGCGCCTTTTCCTCGGCACGGCGTTTTTCCACCCGCTTGACCCGCACATCCAGCTCCTGCAGCAGGTCGGCGTACTTTTCCGGCTCACCCAGGGTCTTGACAAAGGCCTGGGCCAGACGGACGTCAGTGATGGCCGCCACGGCACAGCTCGTAATGCCCAGGGCATCGCCCAACGTGTCTTTATCATAGGCCAGCGTCAGCAGCAGCTGGGACGTGCCGGCCACAAAGCTCTTTGCGCGGCGGACGGTATGGGGTCCGGCGTCGCCTGCCAGCAGCACCAGCCGCGCACGACCGGCTCTGGCTGCGGCACCCACCGCCTCCTCCCCCAGGGCAAGGTTGCCGCCCTTGCGGGAAATGGCCAGCAGGCCGAGGCTCTTATCCTGCTCCATGCTCCTGCGCCTCCATTTCCGCCACCATGGCGTCATAGATCTCCTGGGGGATCTCCGTCTCAAAGGCGCGGGAAATCGCCTTAGAGCGGATCGCTTTTTTCAGGCACTCGGAATTGCGGCAGACATAGGCGCCGCGTCCGTTGGCCTTACCTTTCAAATCCAGCGAAACCGCGCCCTCGGGACTGCGGACGACCCGCAGCAGCTCACGCTTCGGTTTCATTTCACGGCAGCCCAAACACTGCCGCATGGGGATCTTTTTCGGCACGATTTCACGCCCTTTCCGTGGATGTACCCTGAATTATTCTTCCTCGAATTCCGCCGCCTGGGAGGCCGGCTTGATGTCGATCTTGCAGCCGGTCAGACGGGCAGCCAGACGGGCGTTCTGGCCCTCCTTGCCGATGGCCAGGGAAAGCTGGTCGTCGGGGACGATGACGCGGCAGGCCTTTGCGCCGGGAAGCTGGGTAACGGAGACCACGTCCGCCGGAGACAGGGCCGAGGCGACGAACTGACAGATGTCGTCGGACCAGACCACGATGTCCATCTTCTCTCCCTGCAGCTCGTCGACGACAGCGCCGACACGGGCACCGCGGGCACCGACACAGGCGCCGACGGGGTCGATATTTTCCTCAGCGGCATAGACCGCCAGCTTGGTACGGGAGCCGGGTTCCCGGGCAATGGAGCGGATCTCCACGGCGCCGGACTCGATCTCGGGGACCTCCAGCTCAAACAGGCGCTTGACCAGAGCCGGATGGGTACGGGACACCAGAACCTGCGGGCCGCGGCTGCTGCGGCGGACCTCCACCACATAGACGCGGATCAGGTCGCCCTCGACGAAATGCTCACCCCGGACCTGCTCACCCACTGCCAACAGGGCGTCGGTACGGTCCGTGCCCTGGCCGATGCGGATGGTCATGTCGCCGGAGTTGTCGATGCGCAGGACGGTGCCGGTGAGGATCTCATGCTCCTTGGAGGAGAAGGACTCAAACACCATGCCCCGCTCCGCCTCGCGGATGCCCTGAATGATGACCTGCTTGGCCGTCTGGGCAGCGATGCGTCCGAAGTTCTTGGTCTGGATCTCCACATTGACCAGGTCGCCCAGCTGGGCGTTCTTCTCGATCTTTCTGGCAGCGTCCAGGTTGATCTCCGTGGCGGGCGAGAAGACCTCGTCCACAACCTCCTTCTGGGCGTACATATAGAGCTTGTCTTCGTTCAGCTCCACATAGACGTTGTCGGTGTAGCCGTCCTTGTCCTTTTTATAGGCGGCGACCAAGGCCTGGGTGATACGCTCCACCATATAGTCCACCGGGATGCCGCGCTCCTTTTCCAGTTGGCGCAGAGCCGCGAAAATTTCAGCGTTCATAACAGTTTCTCCTTGTCTGTATTCCGGGCGGTAGACGCCCTCAATGGATCTCCGGTCCTCACCGGAGAGATATATCAAAATTCGACGCGCAGACGAACCAATGCGATCTCGGCCTTTTCAAAGGTCAGCTCTCTGCCGCCCATCTCCGCCGTCACATCGCCGTCGCGGTAGGAAAGGAGCCTGCAGGGGAATTCCTTCTGCCCGTTTTTGGGGCGGTAGAGCTTGACCAGAATCGGCTCGCCAAGATAGCGGTCGAAATCCGACGGGCGCTTGAGGACACGCTCCAGCCCTGCCGAGCAGACCTCAAAGCGGTAGCTCTCCGGGATGGGGTCCTTCTCGTCCAGCACCGGGTCTACGGCCCGGGAGACGCGCTCACAGTCGTCGATGTCCACGCCGCCGTCCTTGTCGATATACAGGCGCAAAAACCACTCGCCGCCCTCCCGGACGTATTCCACATCCCAGAGGCTGCAGCCGTTTTCGCGCACCAGTGGCTCGGCAAACCGCCAAACCTGTTCGGTGATCTTCATTCCAGCACCGTCCTTCAACACACAATAAGAAAGAGAGGGGAAAACCCTCTCTTTAGTAAACCTTACTATAGATTGACCATATTATAACACTTAAATTCCGGGATTGCAAGGGTTTTCTGAAACTTTTTCCGAAAAATTCCGACAATTTCCTCCCGGGGCAAAATTTTTTCCCACGGCTATGTTATTTTGTCCCGAGATATGCTATAATGATATCCACAGAAGAAACTGCATTGCAGTTTCTTCGTGCGGCCTCAGCCGCGCAAAGAATCGGCCGCGTTTCAGCGGACCTTATGAACCCGTGAAAAAGAACGGAGGCAACACTATGAAAAAACCGGATTCTACCCGGTGGTATCTTTTGTTTTTGACCCTCGCCGCGTCGGTAATGGGCTTTTTGGTGCGCAGGCAGCAGCTTGCTACGGAGCTTCTGTCAGACGGCAGTTTGGCGGCGGGCAGCAAACTGCACATCGTCCTGTTTGCCATGACGGTAGTAATGATCTTCGCCTTTATCGGCCTGCTGCTGCCCCTGAGGCAGGACGGCGGCTGGCAGCGTTATTTTACGCCCTCCTACGCGCCCAACGCCCTTTTGCTGTTGGGCGCCGCATTGCTGCTGTTGGGCAACGGCCTGCTGCTGGCGCAGGGTTCTTCTTCCTCCACTGTTGCCTGGACTCAGTCACCTGCCGTTTCCCAGGCCCTCAACCGTCTGACGCCGCCCTTTGGCCTCCTGGCAGCCGTCTGTCTCGGTGTCTTCGCCGTGCTGTGCCTGCTGCAGAAAAAGCCGTCGCCGCTGCTGTATATGCTGGCCAGCGTCTATCTGATCCTGCGGCTCATCGTCCG
>CAMGRA010000075.1 GCA_946061345.1 uncultured Clostridia bacterium
CATTGAGCTTGTCTCCGACGACAAAGCAGACAGTTTTGCCGTCACCTGCACCGACGCCTACGGTAAGGCCTATCCTGTCCGTGTTGACGGCAACCGCTATACGTTCTCCGAACTGAGTGAGAACACCACCTACACCATCACCGTCGAGGCCGCAGGCTTCCACAGCCTGACCTCAGACAGCATCTCCATGCTGACCCGCACCACGCCGGAGTCCACTGTGATCACCGAATTCACCGCCTCCCGTGGCGACGATGACGGCGAAGTGCTTCTCTCCTTCCTCCATGAAGGGCCCACCCCCAGCCACTGGAAGCTGCAATACTGCGAGGAAGGCAGCGGTGTCACCAAAGACTTTGACTTTGACGGCAACGGCTTCCTGGTCACGGGCCTGGAGCAGAACAAGACCTACGTCTTCACCCTGAGCGCCGCCGGGGACATCTACCTTTCCGGCAGTACCCAAGTCACCTACGAGGTCCTGCCCATCGTGGAAGCCAACGATCTGCGGGTCGCCGGGGTCAACGGTTCAGACCTGACGCTGACCTGGGAGCCGGGTGAGAATCTGCCCGACGAATGGCGCATCACCTGCACCGCCGAGGGCTACGAGCGGGAATACACCTCAAAAGAGACCAGCTTTATCTTAAAAGAGCTGCCGGATTTTACCCGTGATTACACCATTTCCGTCAGCGCGCGGGGCATGGATAAGCCGGAAACCCTTCTGTTCCCCGCAAACCCCATTATTCTCAACAATTTGACCGCCACAGCCAACGCCGACGGTTCCGTCACCCTTCAGTGGGAGACCCCCGCCGGTACGCCTGTCGACGGCTGGTATGTCTCCTATAACACCGTCGGCAGCCTCCACACGCCGTATATGCCCGACGTGGAAAACAGCGCTGTTACCGGCAACTCGGTGGTCCTGAAAAACCTGATCCCCGATACGGAATATGAGTTTTCCATCACCACCACGGCTACTGACGCTGCCTCCAGTGTTTTCGGTAATACGACTACAACGGTCCGGACGGCACAGGCCACAGTATTTGACGGCTACGGTATCACGCCGGACGCTCCCCTGACCGTGGAGAGCGGTTATATTTCCCTCTGGATCGCGCCGGAGGGCAGCGCCTGGACCTACACCGATCTGACCAACCACACCGACAACTTCAAGACAACGGACCAGATCGCAGTCTGTCTGGAGGTTCGCGCCGTCGATTCCTCCACGGAGGAGATCACTTTGACCTACGCCGTCCGTGATGAAAACGGCACCGTGGTCAACGACATTTCCCGGACCATGGCCTGGAACGATATGTGGTACAGCCGTCGGCACGCCAGTGCTATCCCGCTGCCCGCTACCGGAAGCCAGACTTCCGTTCCCGGCAAGTATACGCTGGAGATCTACATCAACAGTCAGCTTCTGGCAAGCGCCGCCTTTACGGTGACGGAGTAATCCGCAACACTGTTCAGCAGCTCAGCTTCGTATCTATTCATCGGTTTCGGCCTGATAGATATATAATTTCGGGGCCTGCAAGCTCCCGGTAAGGAGGTAAACAATGCAAATCAGCAATCTGTTTGTGGTTGCCATGGGTATCTGTACGGTATTCGTCGTCCTGATCCTTATCATCGCCCTGTGTTCCCTGCTCAGCCTGATCTTCCGGCACAGCGGAACGGAGGAGAAATCAGTGGCGAACGTACCTGCTGCCGATCAAACGATCACAAACCGCGCAGAGCTCACCGCCGCCATTGCAGCAGCCGTGGCGGAATACAGCGGCACCGACGCTTCCGCGCTCCGCATCCTGTCCATCAAAAAAATCTGACTATCATAACGGAAAGGTGAAAAAAATGAAAAAATATCGTGTGAATGTGAACGGCTCTCTCTACGAGGTTGAAATTGAAGAAATGGACGCACCGGCTGCCGGTGCCGCAGCTCCGCAGGCCCCCGCTGCCCCCAAAGCTCCTGCCGCTCCCGCAGGCGGTCAGCAGATCAAGGCTCCCATGCCCGGCACCATCCTGGATGTCCGTGTGCAAGCCGGTCAGGCGGTCAAGAAGGGACAGGTCCTGGTCATTCTTGAAGCCATGAAGATGGAAAATGAGATCCAGGCACCGTGTGACGGCACTGTCACCTCCGTCAGCGTCAAGAAGGGCGACTCCGTAGAGACTCAGGCTCTCATTTGCACCATCGCCTGATCTCGCTGCTTAAGGGAGAAACGATATGTTTAAAAACAATAAAATTGTGCGGCGCACAGTGCTGGCGTTCCTGGCCCTGACCCTGCTTGTGTGCATGTGTATCACCGTTGTCTCCGCCGACACCGGAGAAGACGCGGTTGAGGTCACAGCCGTTGAGACTTCCGATACGACTACATCCAAGTCCAACAGTGAAGCCCTCGGTGACTTTGTCAATGAAACGGGCCTGATGCGAATCATCAAGAATATCAAGTCTGAATGGACTACCCTCGTGATGATCCTCATCTCCTTTGTGTTGCTTTATCTGGCCATCGGCAAGGGCTTCGAGCCGTTGCTGCTCCTGCCCATCGCCTTTGGTATCCTGCTGACCAACCTTCCCGGCGCGGGTATGTACCACACCGAGATCTTTATCAACGAGACCGGCCACATCGACTGGTCCGCTTTCAGCAGCAGCGATACCTTCGGCCTGATCGACGTGCTGTATCTCGGTGTTAAGCTGGGCATCTATCCCTGCCTGATCTTTATCGGCGTCGGCGCCTCCACCGACTTTGGTCCGCTGATCGCCAACCCCAAGAGTCTCCTTCTCGGCGCTGCCGCCCAGTTGGGTATCTTTGTGGCCTACCTTCTGGCCCTTGCTGTCTCCATGATTGGCATTGACGGTCTGAGCTTCACCCAGGCCATGGCTGCCGCTATCGGCATCATCGGCGGCGCTGACGGCCCCACCGCCATCTACGTCACCTCCAAGCTGGCTCCCGAGCTTCTCGGTGCCATTGCCATTGCCGCCTACTCCTACATGGCTCTGGTCCCCGTGATCCAGCCGCCTATCATGCGTGCTCTCACCACCAAGAAAGAGCGCCTGATCCGCATGGATAACCTGCGCACTGTTTCCAAAAAAGAGAAGATTATCTTCCCCATCGCCGTTACCGCTTTCGTTGCTCTGCTGGTCCCCTCCGCAACTCCGCTGGTCGGCTGCCTGATGCTGGGCAACCTGTTCCGTGAGTGCGGCGTGACCGAGCGTCTGAGCAAGACCGCTCAGAACGAGCTGATGAACATCGTCGTCATCCTACTGGGTGTCTCCGTCGGCGCCACCGCCACTGCCGAAAGCTTCCTCACCTTGCAGACTCTCGGCATCGTTTGTCTTGGCATTTTCGCTTTTGCCGGCGGCACAGCCGGCGGCGTCCTGCTTGCCAAGTTCATGAACCTCTTCCTGCCGGAGGGCAAGAAGATCAATCCGCTCATCGGCTCTGCCGGTGTTTCCGCCGTCCCGATGGCAGCCCGTGTTTCCCAGAAGGAAGGCCAGAGAGCGGATCCCTCCAACTTCCTGCTCATGCACGCCATGGGCCCCAACGTCGCCGGTGTTATCGGCTCCGCCGTTGCCGCAGGCGTGTTTATCGCCCTGTTTGCTCACTAAGGAGGCGCTTTTATGGAAAAGAAACCGTTGTATATCACCGAAACCATTCTCCGCGATGCCCACCAGTCCCAGGCCAAGACCCGTATGCGCATCGAGGATATGCTCCCGGCCTGTGAACTGCTGGACAACATGGGCTACTGGTCCCTGGAGTGCTGGGGCGGCGCGACCTTCGACGTCTGTATGCGCTTCCTCAATGAGGATCCGTGGGAGCGTCTGCGCACCCTGAAAGCCCACATGCCCAAGACCAAGCTGCAGATGCTCTTCCGTGGCCAGAACATCCTGGGCTACAAGCATTACGCCGACGACGTGGTGGAGGAATTCTGCAAGAAATCCATCGAAAATGGCATCGACGTGGTCCGCGTTTTTGACGCGTTGAATGATATCCGCAACCTGCAGAAGGCTGTGGAGTGCGTCAAAAAGTACGGCGGCTGGGCGGAGGTCGCTCTTTCCTACACCGTCAGCCCTGTCCACAACGATGACTACTTTGTTAACGTGGCCAAGGAACTGGAAAAGATGGGCGCTGATTCCATCTGCATCAAGGACATGGCCAATCTGCTGCTGCCCATGCACGCCTATGACCTGGTCCGCAAGCTGAAGGACAATGTGAGCGTGCCCATTCATATGCACACTCACAACACCGCAGGCACCGGAGACATGGTCAACCTGATGGCTGCCCAGGCCGGTGTGGACATCGTTGACTGCGCCCTGTCTCCCCTTGCCAACGGCACCTCGCAGCCCGCCACCGAAGCTCTGGTCGCTACCCTCCAGGGCACGGAACGCGACACCGGTCTGGATCTGAACAAGCTGAACGAGGCCGCCGCCCACTTCCGCAAGGTAGCCGACAAGATGAAGCAAGAGGGTATTCTGGATCCCAAGGTTCTGAGCGTCGACACCAAGGCCCTGATGTATCAGGTCCCGGGTGGTATGCTCTCCAATATGCTGGGTCAGTTAAAGGACGCCCACCAGGAGGACAAATACTACGACGTGCTGGCAGAGGTTCCCCGTGTCCGTAAGGACTTCGGCTATCCTCCCCTGGTCACGCCCACCAGCCAGATCGTCGGCACCCAGGCGGTCATGAATATCATTGCCGGTGAGCGCTACAAGATGGTCCCGAAGGAATCCAAGGGACTGCTGCGCGGCGAATACGGCAGGCTGCCCGGTAAAGTCAACGAGGAAGTGCGCCGGAAGTGTATCGGCAACGACAAGGTCATCACCTGCCGTCCCGCCGACCTGCTGGAGCCGGAGCTGGACAAGTACCG
>CAMGRA010000076.1 GCA_946061345.1 uncultured Clostridia bacterium
AGTACCGCCAGGAGCTGACCTCCACCGGCGACGTGATCACCGCCGTCTCCCAGAATCCCGCCGCCATCGGCTATGCTTCCCTTGCCTCCGTCAAGGACACGGTCAAGGCTCTGGCAGTGGGCGGCGTGACCCCCTCCGAGGCCACGGTGAAGGACGGAAGCTACGCCATTCAGCGCCCCTTTGTCCTGGTGACCAAGACCGGCACGGCCCTTTCGGAAACCGCCCAGAGCTTCTTTGACTTCGCCACCTCCGCCGAGGCAGCCGGGATCATCTCCGATGCCGGTGCGGTGCCTGTCCATTAAAGCATGAAAAGCAGAAAGCGTCTGCTGGAAAACACCGTCCACGGCATCTTTCTGATCCTGGGTCTCATCACCGTGGGCTGTGTGCTGCTCATCACCGTGTATCTGGTGATCTCCGGCATCCCGGCCATCCGGGAGATCGGTCTGGTCAAGTTCCTGTTCGGCAAGACCTGGGATTCGTCGGCGGCGGAGCCGCAGTTCGGCATCCTGCCCTTCATCCTGACCAGCGTCTACGGAACGGCGGGAGCCATCCTGCTGGGCGTTCCCGTGGGCTTCTTCACGGCGGTGTATCTGGCAAAGGCGGCTCCGGCGCGGCTGAAGTCCGTCGTGAGCCAGGCGGTGAGCCTGCTGGCGGGCATCCCCTCGGTGGTCTACGGCCTGGTGGGTATGCTGGTGCTGGTGCCGGGCATCCGCAAGGTGTTCCATGTGGCCGACGGCGCGAGCCTGCTGGCGGCCATCCTGGTCCTGGCGGTCATGATCCTGCCGTCCATCATCAAGGTCTCCGTCACGGCTTTGGAGTCGGTGCCGCGGGAATATGAGGATGCCTCGCTGGCCCTGGGGGCTACGCCGACGGAGACCTGGTTTCGGGTGTCCGTTCCGGCGGCAAAGAGCGGCATCGCGGCGGCAGTGGTGCTGGGCGTGGGCCGTGCCATCGGCGAGGCCATGGCGGTGATGATGGTCTCGGGCAACGTAGCGAATCTACCCTCGCTGTTCCAGAGCGTCCGCTTCCTGACCACGGCGGTGGCCAGCGAAATGGCCTACGCGGGAGCGGGCTTGCAGCGGCAGGCGCTGTTTTCCATCGCGCTGGTGCTGTACCTCTTTATCATGCTCATCAACGCGACGCTGAATTTCTTCCTCAAACGGAGCAAGGAGGGCTGAACATGGAACACAAAACGATCTCCGGACGGCGGAAAGCCTACGGCGGCGTGATGCGCGTCCTGATGCTCTTTTCGGTGGCCGTCACCTGCGCCCTGGCGCTGTTTCTCATCGGCTACGTCCTCTATAAGGGCGTGCCCAACCTGTCCTGGGAGCTGCTGAGCACCAAGCCCAGCTACCTCTCCGGCACCATCGGCATCCTGCCAGACATTCTCAACACCCTTTATGTGGTCATTGCGACCCTCATCATCGTGCTGCCCCTGGGCGTGGGAGCGGCCATCTATCTCAGTGAGTACGCCGGAAGCAAACGCCTGGTGGCCGTCATCGAATACGCGGCGGAAACCCTTTCCGGCATCCCGTCCATCATCTACGGCCTGGTGGGCATGCTGTTCTTCTGCCAGTTCCTGAATATGAAAACGTCCCTGCTGGCAGGCAGCCTGACCCTGGTCATCATGAATCTTCCCACGGTCATGCGGACCACCCAGGAGAGCCTGAAGACCGTCCCCCAGAGCTACCGGGAGGGCGCTTTCGGCCTGGGCGCGGGAAAATGGCGGGTGGTGCGCACGGTGGTGCTGCCCGGCTGCGTCGACGGCGTGGTCACCGGCTGTATTTTGTCGGTGGGCCGCATCCTGGGCGAAACGGCGGCCCTGCTCTACACGGCGGGCTTTGCCCACGCCCTCTACGGTTTTTTTGACGGCCTGCAGAACGCCGGCGCGACGCTGACGGTGGCCCTGTACGTCTACGCCAAGGAGCAGGGCGAATTTGAGGTGGCCTTCGCCATCGCCTCCATCCTGATGGTCCTGGCCCTGCTCATCAATCTGGCGGCCTCCCTGGCGGGGAAATATTTCAAAAAGAGGAGAAGCCTATGAGCGCCATTATTTCCGCAGAGGACCTGTGCCTGTGGTACGGCAGCACCCAGGCGCTGAAGCATATCGGCATTTCCATCCCGGAAAAGAGCATCACCGCCCTGATCGGTCCGTCAGGCTGCGGAAAATCCACCTTTCTCAAGACCCTGAACCGGATGAACGACCTGGTTCCCGGCGTGAAGATCACCGGTCGGGTGGAATATGACGGCCGGGACATCTACGCCCCCGGCGTGGACGTCAACGAGCTGCGGCGGGACGTGGGCATGGTCTTTCAGAAGCCCAACCCCTTCCCCATGAGCGTCTACGACAACATCGCCTACGGTCCCCGGACCCACGGCATCAGGAACCGCGCCAAGCTGGACGACATCGTGGAGCGCTCGCTGCGGGATGCCGCCATCTGGGACGAGGTGAAGGACTGGCTGAAAAAATCGGCCCTGGGCCTGTCGGGCGGTCAACAGCAGCGGCTGTGTATCGCCCGGGCGCTGGCGGTGGAACCGAAGGTGCTGCTGATGGATGAGCCGACCAGCGCCCTGGACCCCATCTCCACGGCGAAGATCGAGGAGCTGGCCATCTCCCTCAAGGAGCGCTACACGATCATTATCGTGACCCACAATATGCAGCAGGCCGTCCGCATTTCCGACCGGACCGCGTTCTTCCTCCTGGGAGAGCTGGTCGAGTGCGGCGGGACGGAGCAGCTTTTTACCCAGCCGCAGGATAAGCGGACGGAGGAATATATCACGGGGAGGTTCGGATGATGAGAAGCCGTTTTGACGAGCAATTGACGCGGCTGAATCAGGCGCTGATCGAAATGGGCGCCATGTGCGAGGAGGTCATCGCCCTGGCTGCCAAGGCTCTGGCGGACAGGGATCCGCGCCTGGCGAAAAAGGTCGCGCCCCTGGACGGCGAGATCGACCGCATGGAGCGGGACATTGAGGCCATGTGCCTGCGGCTGCTCTTGCAGCAGCAGCCGGTGGCGGGGGACCTGCGCCGCGTTTCCGCCGCCCTGAAGATGATCACCGACATGGAGCGCATCGGCGACCAGGCCGAGGACATCGCGGAGATCATCCCCTATATGGAGAGCCGTTCCGGCGAGGAATGTGCCGCCGTCGGAGAGATGGCCAAGGCCGCCATCCACATGGTCACCCGGAGCGTGGACGCCTTTGTCCACCGGGACACGGACCTGGCCCGGAAGGTCATCGCCTACGACGACGTGGTGGACGACGATTTTGACCGGGTGAAGGCCGCCCTCATCGGCCTGATCGCAGAGAATCCCGCCGACGGAGAATACGCACTGGACCTGCTGATGATCGCAAAATATTTTGAGCGCATCGGCGATCACGCGGTGAACATCGCCGGCTGGGTGGTCTTTGCCGTGACCGGCGTCCACCCGGGGGAGGAGCCGGCATGAAGATCTGGTGCGTGGAGGACGACGCCGGCATCCGTGACATCGAGGTCTATACCCTCCGCACGACGGGGTTTGAGGCGGAGGGCTTTGCCGACGGCGGAGCCTTTCGGCAGGCGCTGCGGCGGGAAAAGCCGGACCTGGTCCTGCTGGACGTGATGCTGCCCGGCGAGGACGGGGTGGCGCTGCTGAAATTCCTGAAAAACAACGCCGACACCCGGGAACTGCCCGTCATCATGGCCACGGCCAGGGGCATGGAATACGACAAGATCCAAAGCCTCGACCTGGGGGCCGACGACTATCTGGTCAAGCCCTTCGGCATGATGGAGATGGTCTCCCGGGTCAGGGCGGTCTTGCGCCGCTGCAAGCCCGCGCCGAGCCGGAAGCTGCTGCGGGCGGACGGCCTGACGGTGGACACGGAGGAGCACACGGTCACTGCCGACGGCGAGCGGATCGTCCTCACCTTAAAAGAATTTGAGCTGCTGCGGCTGTTTCTGTCCCACCCGGGCATCGCGTTCACCCGGGACCGGCTGTTCAGCGATATCTGGGGCGACAGCTATATGGGCCAGTCGCGCACCGTCGATATGCACATCCGCACCCTGCGCCAGAAGCTGGGGCGCTGCGGAGAGCGCATTGAGACGGTCCGCGGCGTAGGCTACCGATGGGAGGTACCGAAATGACAAAGAAGATATTTCAGTCCATCATGCTCACGGCGGGGGCGGTGCTGCTGGCCAGCCTGGTCATCATTCTGGGCTGCCTTTACGGCTATTTTCAGGGGGTGCAGCAGGATCAGTTGAAGGATGAACTGAGCCTTGCGGCGCAGGCTGTGGAGCTGAGCGGCGGCGACTATCTGGAGGGCCTGAATTCCCAGACCTACCGCCTGACCTGGATCGCCGCCGACGGCCGGGTCCTCTGCGACACCCGCACCGACGCGGAGACCATGGAGAACCACGCCGACCGGGAGGAGATCCGTCAGGCTCTGGAGGGCGGCAGCGGCGAAAGCTCCCGCTATTCCCAGACCCTGCTGGAAAAGACTCTCTACCGCGCCTGCCGGCTCTCCGACGGCACGGTGCTTCGCATTTCCGTCAGCCGCTCCACCCTGGGCGTGCTGATCGTGGGGATGCTGCAGCCCATTGTCCTGGTGCTTCTGGCGGCGCTGATCCTGGCCTATGTGCTGGCACGGCGGGTCTCCCGCCGCATCGTGGCGCCGCTGGACACGCTGGACCTGGAGGCCCCGCTGGAAAACGACACCTATGAGGAGCTGTCGCCGCTGCTCAACCGCATCAACCGCCAGCGCAGGCAGATCGACGGCCAGTTGGAGG
>CAMGRA010000077.1 GCA_946061345.1 uncultured Clostridia bacterium
GTCCCCATGCAGGCACCGCCCCTTTTCCCGCCGAAATGATTAATTTTTCCGTTTCCCGCCGTGAAAATCGTTTTGACAGTTGAGTTTTTTCGACTTGTGTGGTACTAATATAGTGAGGTGATTTGCATATGCAGTTTCTCGGACGGGAGATCTCCGGGTGTGTGTTTCTGGCCCCCATGGCCGGTGTGACGGATTACGCCTTCCGCACGATCTGCGGACAATTGGGCGCCGCCGTCACCGTGACGGAGATGGTTTCCTCCCGCGCTCTCATCTATCAGGATAAAAAAAGCAAATCCCTCCTGCGAAAAAACGAAGGTTCCCTCTGCGGTGCCCAGATTTTCGGCAATGACCCGGAGATGATGGCTCAGGCGGCCATACTCGCTTTGGAACACAGCGGCTGCGACTTCATCGACATCAACATGGGCTGCCCCATGCCGAAGATCACCGGCAACGGCGACGGCAGTGCCCTTATGCGTGACCCGGCTTTGGCCGGCAGCATCGTCCGGACTGTCAAGGCTGCCGTCAACGTCCCCGTGACGGTCAAGACCCGGCTGGGCTGGGACAAGGGCAGCATCAACGCCGTCGAATTCGCTCAGGTTCTGGAGGATAACGGCGCTGACGCTATCACCATCCACGGCCGTACAAAATCCATGCTCTACTCCGGCCGGGCAGACTGGGATGCCATCGGAAAGGTCGTGGAGGCAGTCTCGGTCCCCGTCATTGCCAACGGCGACCTGTTCACACCCGAGGACATTCTGCGCTGCAAAATGCACAGCGGTGCGGCAGCCTTTGCCGTCGGACGGGGCAGCTTCGGCGACCCGTGGATCTTTGCCCAGCTCAACGCCGCCCTCTCAGGCAGGGACATCCCGGAGCGTCCGCCACTGACTGACCGCATGGAGGTCGCACGGCAGCAGTTTCTCCTGTCGCTGGAGGACAAGGGCGAGCATATCGCCTGTCTGGAGGCCCGCAAGCAGCTTGCCTGGTACCTGCGGGGCGTGTCCCACAGTTCATTTTACAAGGAACAGATCTCCCGGCTCTCCACTGCCGACGAGGTTTTCAACGTTATCAAGGCCATCCAACGGGATTTGAGGTGAGTAACATAACGGAAGAGAGAAAGATCATAAAAAAAGCCGCTGCCGGAAGCGCGGACGCCTTTGAGCAGCTGCTTTTGAAATATCAGACGCCTATCTACAACCTCTGTCTGCGCATGACGGGCAACCCGGAGGACGCCGCGGACATGACCCAGGAGGCGTTTTTGAAGGCCTGGCGGAGCCTGAGCAGCTTCCAGTTTGAATCCTCCTTTTCCACCTGGCTCTACCGTCTGGCGTCCAACACCTGTCTGGACTATCTGCGCAGCCTGAAGCGGCGGCCCCAATGCTCCCTGACGGTGGAGGACGACGAGGGCGAGGAACAGGTCCTGGATGTGACGGACGAGGCGCCCACGCCGGAGGAAGCCCTCCTGTCGGCGGAGGAGCACTCCCAGCTCGTCCACGCCCTGTCGCAGTTGGAGGCGTCACAGCGGCAGATCATCACTCTGCGTGTGGTCAACGATCTGAGCTACGCGGAGATCGCGGAAATTTTAGATGTCAAAGAGGGAACTGTCAAGTCCCGTCTTGCCCGTGCCCGGGATAATTTAAGAAAAAAACTTTTACAAACTGGGAACAAATCGGAGCTTCGGGCGTCAAACAGATAGAAAGGAGGTCGCGGATACGAAATGCAATCAAGTATTCCCACTGCTCAGCGGGCATTTGGACGGAGCCAACAGTGAGATCGAAGAGCGCCGTCTGCAGCAGCATCTGAAAACCTGCCGCCACTGCCGCGAGCTCCTGTCCCAGATGGAAGAAAACGACGCGCTGCTGGCCTCTCAGGAGGTCCAGCCTCCGGCGGAGCTGACGGCACGCATCATGTCGCAGGTCCGCAAGGAGGAAAAGAAGCCCCGTTTCGGCAGGAGCTTCCTGATCTCCACCGCCGCTACCGGTCTGGCTGCGGCCGCGCTGCTGGCTTTTGTGGTCTGGGGCAACGTTTCCTTGCCCAAAACCTCCGACAGCACTTTGAAAACGGCATTCTTTGAGGAAACCGAGGCGGCATATGACAGTGCATCCGCTCCGGCTGCAACCAACGCCGTCAGCGAGAATACGACTCTTTCCGACACACTGACGGTTGCTTCCGGCCTGCACAACCCCGCCGATCCGAATAACAGCCAAAGCACCCCGATCGATAACGGCAGCCAGCTCAGCGCACCGGAAACAGAACCCGCCCCGACGCAGGTCACACAGCCAACAGAAATAACTGATGCCGTTGCTGACGACAGCAGCGTGCCGACAATAACTGATGACACAATTGTTTCCGCCAGCATTGACCCGACAGAACCCGTAGCGGAATCAGAGCCTTCTGATCCCACCCTGGATTCCTATTTTGAGCCGTCTCCGCCTCCGACGGAGTTCCTGCAGAACGACACGCCGGACGAAACCATTGCGCCGCCCCCTATGTACGCCTATTCGGGACAGATTACCGAGAATCCGCCGCCCAAGCGGAACGCGCCCAAACAAAAGGCCATTGAGGGTCCCGTCCTGGTGATCTGGAAAACCGACACGGCAGAGATCGCCGGTCTGTCCGGCTGCACCCTGTCCCCCGCCGAGACAGCCTCTGCCGACACTCTGGGCGATAATCTCTACACCCGGATGAACAACGGTCTGTTTCTCCGTCCACGGCCCCGGGACGATGGGCAGGAAATGAGTCTCGCCGTCACCACCTGCACCGTGGACTACGAAACGCTCACCGCCCTCTTTGACGAGTGCGCCGGCACCTATGAGCTTTGCATCTACTATCCGGCGTCCATCAAAACATTGGAAAAATGCACCGTTTTGCTCGTTGAAATCAGCGTTAAGCCTGCCGACAAGGCAGAATAAAAGCATCCTCTTTTTCGCAGACTACCTATACTAGAGGTGAGTCTTGTGAAAAAGAGGATCTTTTTATGTTTTTTAGCCCTCTGGCTGGTGCTTCCCCGGATCAAGGCCGAGGGGGAAGTCCTGCGCTGGGTAGAATTTGATCTGAGTTATGCGGCGCTGAAGGCCGCTCTGGAGCAGGATATTGCCGCCCAGGGAGAGGAAAAAGCCGTCAGTTGGATCGACATTCTGGCTCTGGCCTCGGTGCGCAAAGGGGCCAAGCTGGTCGACGCCAAGGCGGTCCGTCAGGCGGCTCAGGAATTGAAGGGCGACCTGACGCCCCGGGAGCTTTTGGGGGAGCAATACACCTATTTTGCCTATTACCGGCGGGCCTATGAAGCGGTCCTGGGCGGTCTGGTGGGAAATTACGCCATTGAGGTGACGGATCAGGAGACGGGGCAAACGGAGTGGGTCGCCACCTACGGTCTAAAGGCCTTTTCGCCCATTGCCGCAGGCTACGGCTACAGCCACTATCACGATTTCGGCAACCGCAGAAGCTACGGCTTTGCGCGGCGCCACCTGGGCAACGACCTGATGGGCAGTCTGGGCACGCCCATCGTCGCCGTGGAGGGCGGCACCGTGGAGGCCCTGGGCTGGAACCAGTACGGCGGCTGGCGCATCGGCATCCGCTCCGACGATACCCTGCGCTACTATTATTACGCCCATCTGCAAAAGGACCATCCCTACGTCAAGGGCCTGGAGGTCGGCTCCCGGGTGAAAGCGGGCGATGTCATCGGCTTTATGGGGCGGACGGGCTACTCCACCCGGGAAAACGTGAATAACATCAACACGGTGCATCTGCACTTCGGTCTGGAGTTGGTCTTTGATGAGAGCCAAAAGGAATGTGACTCAGAGATCTGGGTGGACGTCTACAGTCTGGTGGAGCTGCTGTCCGAGCACCGCAGCTCCGTCCGCTACGACAAGGAGCAGGACAAATGGGTGCGCATCTATCCCTACCGGGACCTGGACGCGGAATAGCGGAATCATTATATGAGCTGCTGCTCATTGATGATGAGCTTAAACTGCAGGCCGAGCTTCTCCGCCGCCTTGCGGCAGAGGATCATGCGCTGCATGAAAATTTCAAAGTAATCCATCACCGAGCCGTAACGGGTGTCTACCGTCAGCTTCAGCTTGACGATGGTACGGTCCTCATTGATCTTGAGCTGGGATTTTTTGACCGAGTAATTGACCCGGTCGTGGATGTCAAAGGTAGAGGTGTCCCGGTTGCGTACACGGCTGCGGCGCACGTCAGCCTTGTCCGCCAGAATCAGTGCGGCAGCAACGGCGTTGACAGGCACGCCGGTCCCCTCGTCGTGGTTACCGATGGCGGTAACGATGGTCGCAATGTCCTCCGGGTCGAAATTCAGTTGATTCAATATCTGGAAGGCCATCACCGCACCGCTCTGTGAGTGGTCGACACGGTTGACCAGGTTGCCGATGTCGTGGAGATAACCGGCGATCTGGGCGATCTCCACCGTATGGGCGTCATATTCCAGGGTCTCCAGGATATAGCGCACGTCTCCAGCCACATGGGTGACGTGGGAAAAGCTGTGCTCCGTGTAGCCCAGAGAGATCAGGGATTCATCCGCCTTGCGGATATAGGCGCGAATCGTTTCATTTTTTGCGATTTCTTGGAATGTCATAGGTTTTCTCCTTTCTGCGGAGGAATTTCAAAAAAGAGCAGGGCATTGCTGCCCTGCTCTTACGATTATGAATTACTCGTTGATGTCGATAACAACACCGGAGCCGACGGTACGGCCGCCTTCACGGATAGCGAAGCGGAGGCCCTTCTCGATAGCGAT
>CAMGRA010000078.1 GCA_946061345.1 uncultured Clostridia bacterium
TGTGAAGCAGGCGGCTCAAGGCTCCGCTGCGCCTACCAAGGGGATTTTTCCTATCTGTTTTAGGCATCATCGGGGAGATCTTACCTAACTTATAAGAAAAAACCGGCCAGTCCATTGCGATGCAAGGAACTGGCCGGTTTTTCTTCATGCCGAGGGGACGCGCCCTTTTATTCGATACCGCTCCGCTGCTGGCGCACACGCCGGAGCCGGCGCTTCAGCAAGAATGAGATCCCCCGCGCCAGCAGGTTGACGGTCAGAATGAAAAAGGACAGGACTGCCGCCGCCTCCGGATTGATCTGGTCGCTGTACTGCGTGACCAGCATGGAAAGGGGGCGGGTCTGGGCGGTGGCCAAAAACGATACGGCCGAGATGGTGACCATGGCGTTCAAAAAGAAATACGCGGCCATGTCCACCAACGTTTCTCCGCACTGGGGCAAAAACACATCCACGAACAGGCGGAAGGGAGGAATGCCGAGGACTTGCCCCGTGCCCTCCAGATTGGCATTCAGTTTACCGAATGCCTGGTAAAGCATGAGATACGGCGTTGCGAAAAAATGGACCGTGCTGGCAAGAATCAAAATGCCCATGGTTCCGTAGAGGGGGCTCCGCTTAAAGGCCAGAACATAGGCAAGGCCCAGCACCAGCCCGGGGACCGACAGTGTCAGGGTGGAGAGCAGATGCACCAGCCGTGTGGCCGCGCTCCGCTGCCGGGCGGCGGCGTATGCCGCCAGGGACGCGATCACCGTTCCGGCAAGGGCGGTGCCGGCAGCTAACAGCAAAGAGTTTCGCAGGCCCAGCTGTCCTTGCTTATTCCAGCATTCCTGCATGTGCCGCAGGGTCAGCACCATGTGCAGCGGGTAGTCCTCCAGCAGCATGGTGATGAGAACTGCCAGAATGGGCAGCAGAAACAGGAGGCACAACACAAAGCAGAGACAAAACGAGATGGCGTCAGCCGCCCGGCGGCGGGGAACGAAAAATTCCCTGCGGACTGCTCCGGTGCCGTCCCGCCTGCGCCCGGAATCGAACAGGAAGGCCAGTATGGCCGGGACCAGCAGGCAGGCGCCGATCGCGCTGCCTTTCCCGAATTGCAGCTGTCCGGCAACGCTGGAATACAAAACCGTGGCCAGCGTCTTCGTCTTGCCGCCCACGGCCAGCGGGATACCGTAGTCCGTAATGGCCATGGAAAACACCAGAAAGGCCGCGGCGATGCTCTCCCGCCAAAGGTGGCGCAGTGTGATGCCGGTAAAACGGCGGTGGGCCGGGATACCCAGCACCATGGCCGCCTCATGCGGGGTAAAATCCTCGTAGCGCAGGAGGTTGCAAAGCAGCAAAAACGCCACCGGAGCGGTATACAGCACCTGCCCCAGAACGATGCCGTGCAGGCCGTAGATGCTGCCGGACAGGTGCAGGAGCCGGGTCAAAAAGCCGTTGGTCCCCAGCAGCAGCACCAGCCCTGTGCCCAGAGAGACCGAGGGGACCAGCATCGGCAGGATGAACAGGACCTGCCAGACAGCTTTCCCGGCGACGGCGGTCCTGCATACCGGGACCGCCATGAAAAACGCCAGCAGCATGGAAAACACAGTCGTCAGGCAGGCGGACAGGAGGGAGCTGCAAAGCGCCTTTTGGAAGGAGACGGAAGAAAACACCTGAACGGCACCCTCCCGCGTGATGGAGGAAAACATGCAGACCACCGGCCAGACCACAAAGCAGGCGAAAAAGAACAGCAGCAACAAAACCGAGCTTCTGACGAAAACAGGCTTTTTCTCCATCGTGGTCACAGCTTTCCCGCCATCCCGGCAAACCGCTGGAGGTCTCCCAGACGGCGCAGCAGGTTTTGGCCCACGAAACGCTCCACATAGCTGTCCGCCGGATGACGCAGCAGGTTTTCAGGCGTATCCAGCTGGTGGATGCGCCCCTGCTCCAGCACCATGATGCGGTCGGACAGGGCGAAGGCCTCCTCCTGGTCATGGGTGACGTAGAGGATGGTGGAGGCAAATTCCCGCTGCAGCTTTTTGAGCTCGTCCCGCAGTGCCAGCCGGTTTTCCGCGTCCAGCGCGGCCATGGGCTCGTCAAAGAGGATGATGTCGGGGTTCATCACCAGTGTGCGGGCAATGGCCGTCCGCTGCTGCTGTCCGCCGGAGAGCTGGCCAGGATATTTTTCTAGGGAATCGCCCATGCCCACCCGCTCCAAAATCTCTTTTGCCATGGACTGTTCCTTTCCCCGGAAAGCATCGTGAAAACGCAGCGCGTAGGCGACGTTTTTCAGAACGGTCATGTTTTCAAACAGCGCGTAATTCTGGAACACGATACCGATCTTCCGCCGGTCAGGGGGCAGGTGGGTGATATCCTGTCCGTCCTTGAGGACCGTGCCCTCGTCCGGGCGGACGAGGCCCGTCAAAATACGCAGCAGCGTGGTTTTTCCGCAGCCGGAAGGGCCCAGAATGGAGAGAAACTCTCCATCCTGTACTGTGAAGCTGACGTCCTGTAAAATTTGCTGGTCACCGTAGCGCTTGCTGCAATGGCAGACGCAGAGCTTGGCGCCGGAATTCAGTGTTCCCATTTGGCAAGCAGGGCTTCCTTGACATCCGGCGTATTGTGGGACATATCCGCGTAGGGAATGTCCGTGGGGTAGTTCTCCACGCTGTTGACCTGGCCGACCTTGATCTGCTCAGGGAGGTAAGTGCTCAGGTAGTCATCGATGATATCGCTGTAAAAATAGTTGACCACGTCAATGACGGCCTGCCGCGTTTCGTGGCCGGCGACGATGGAGAGGCCGGCGGGCGTATAGGGGGCGCCTTCCTCAAAGAACAAGATCTCCAGATTTGCCCCCTCGTTGATCAGGTCCACGGCCTTGAAGGTCAGGCTCAGGGCAACGGCGCACTCGCCGGCCACCGCGTCTTTCACCGGAGCGGAGCCGCCGCTGGTATACTGCAAAATGTTTTCATCCAGCTGGTCAAAGTAGGCCAGGGCTTCCTCCTCGCCCCATGCGTTGGCGAGGCTTTTCAGGAACAGATAGCCGGTGGAGGACTGGGTGGGGTCCGGCATCTCGATCAGTCCCCGGTACGCGGGATTCAGCAGATCCGCGTAGCTTTGCGGAACCGGCAGGCCCTTTTCCGCCAGCAGGTCGGGGCGGACGATCACGGAGCCGCTGTAACGGTCCACCGGCATGTATTTTCCGTCGGGAGAGCGCATATCCTCCACGAACTGATCGGTGTCGATAAAATCGATGACGGCCAAATTGTCGCTGAGGCTCTCCAGATAGCCGTACTCGCAGTCAAAGATGATATCGCAGGACGTATCGGCGCCCTCGGCCTTCAGCTTGGCAGCCAGGTCGCCGGAGTGGTAGTATTCCAGAGAGATGTCGTAATCGGGAAACGCCTCATCCAGGCGCTGCTGCATGTACTCGATGAGATAGTCCTCCGTGGGCGTGTAGATGACGACTTTTCCGCTGTCGCTCTCCGCCGCTGCCTGGGAAGCGGGGGTATCCTTGGCCTGCCCGCAGCCGGAAAGCTCCAGCGCCATTGCGGCGGCAAGGACCAGCGCGCTCAGCCGGTTCAGGCGGAAGCGGCTGTTGGTTCCCGTGCTGGACGAAAGGGGCGTGGATGTGCCGGCAATGGCGTGAGACAGGTTCTCTTTCCGCATACCGACACCTTTGCCGTACCGTTTGGCGGCAATGCTGAATGCTTGTTTCATGATCGTTCTCCTTTTCTGCATTCGTTTTATATAGCGGCGGAAGGTGGTGTCCCCAATCCGCCGCTGCAAACGCGCCTGGGCGCGATGCATACAAAAAAACGAATATGCGGTCATGCATATTCGTAGGCTGTCTGTCCTATTTCCCTACGTTGGCATTACCCAAATCAGGTCGCGGGTCCCGGCGACACAGCCGTATCTCAGCCTGCTTCCGCAGGCTCCCCGTTGTTGTATTCCTTATTTAAGCACACCTTTCCCCAAAATGCAACCCCGCTTCCGCAAGGCCGGAAACGGGAAGCCGCGGCATCCAACACTGGATGCCGCGGCTTTGCGCTTTCGATCAATATTCGACCTTGACGGCCTTGCCGCTGTGGAACGAATCGGTGATGGCATAGGTGACGATGGTGGCCTTCGTGCCGTCGTACACCGTCAGCTCGGGTTTGCGGTCCTTTTGGATGCAGTCGATGAAATCCACCATCTCCAGCAGATAGGCTTCCGCGAAACGCTGGGGGAAGTTTTCAATGATCTCCTGGCGGGCACCGTACTGGTCGTAGATCATGGTGCGGTCCTTCCAGGGCACACCGGCAACGCGGATGTGGCCCTCGGTTCCCACGATCTCGGTCTCGGTGTGGTAGCCGTGGGGGGCGGTACGGCCCACGTGCAGGAAGGCAACGGTGCCGTTGTCCAGCTTCAGCATGGCCATGCCGGTCTCGGTGTCGCCGTTTTCGGCGAATTCCGGGTGCTTGAACGTGGTGCCGGCCGCATAGACCTCGGTGATCTCGCCGCCCAGGAACCAGCGCATCAGGTCGATGTCGTGGGACGCCGCGTCGATGAAAATGCCGCCGGAGGTCTTGGAGAACTTGATGCAGCTCTCCACCAGCGCCTCGGGGTCCAGGCCGGTGGCCTTGACCAGGTAGGGCTTGCCGATCTTGCCGGCGTCGATCTGCTCCTTCGCATGGGCGTAGGACGGGTCATAGCGGCGCATAAAGCCCAGGAAGAACAGCTTGTCCGGATG
>CAMGRA010000079.1 GCA_946061345.1 uncultured Clostridia bacterium
AACATGAAAAAAAGAATCGTTTTGTGCCTGTTGGTGCTGGCGCTTTTGTCGGTGACAGGATGTACGCAGAAAAAGGACGCGGAACCGCTGACCGTAACGCTGTGGCACGTCTATGGCGGCGAGGTGGATTCCCCGCTGAACGACCTGATCAAGCGGTTTAACAGCACGGTGGGCGCGGAGCAGAACATCCGCGTGAAGGTGGAGCTGGTCAGCAACAGCGGCAGCATCCATAAAAGCGTGCTGGCCGCCGCCAACGGCGACCCGGGCGCGCCGTCGCTGCCGGATATGTTCGTATCCTACCCCAAGACGGTGCTGGCGCTGCCGGATGAGGAGATTCTGGTGGACTATCGGGACTATTTCAGTGAGGAGGAGCTGGCAGCGTTTATCCCCGCCTTTCTGGAGGAGGGGATGATCGGCGGCCAGCAGGCGATTTTGCCACTTGCCAAATCCACGGAGGTGCTGTTTGTCAACCGGACGCTATTCGACCGGTGGGCAGCCCAGTCCGGCGCAAGCTATGACGATCTTGCGACATGGGAGGGCGTTTACGCGCTGGCAGAGCAGTACGCCGCGGATACCGGCAAATGCTTCTTTGTCCACGATTACCACTTCAACTACTTTCAGGTGGGCGTGGAATCGCTGGGCGAGGACTTTTTCCGGGATGACGGCGTCAGGTTCGGCCCAGGATTCGAGCGGGCATGGGAGCCGTATGCCCGGGCGGGGCTGACGGGCGGCCTATGGCTGCACGACGGGTACGCCACGGAGCCGCTTCGCACCGGAGATGTGGTGGTATCTGTGGCATCCTCGGCCAGTGTGCTCTACTATTCCGACACGGTGACGTATCCGGACAACACCTCGGAAAAGGTGACGATCACCTCCATGCCGTGCCCGGTATTTGAAGGGGGCGACAAGCTGGTGATGCAGCGCGGTGTGGGAATGTGCACCGTGAAGTCTACCCCGGAACGGGAGAGGGCGTGCATTACATTCCTGAAATGGCTGACCGAGCCGACATGCAACGTGGAATTCGTGACCAGCCTGGGCTATATGCCGGTGACGCAGGAGGCATTTGAGAACTATCTGCCCGACGCCGTGGAAAAACTGAGCGACCCGATGTATGTGTCGCTGTACGAGACATATCTGCAAACGCAGGAGGCATATACCTTCTACTACCCGCCCCAGATGGAGAATTATCTGGATCTGGAGACGCGGTTTGAAAATCTGGCGCGGCTGAAGCTGACGGCGGGCCGGACACAGTATCTGGAGGGCGGCAACACGACGGACGCCCTGATCTGGGAGACTTTGGACAGTTTTAAGCTGGATTACGGCATATGAAAGAGGAAAGCACATGCGATCAATTCGGAATGCGATTCACAATCCATATGCAGCCAGCCACAGTATGGGTGTGCGGCTGCTGCTGTATTGGTTCACAATGGCGCTGCTGCTGGTGGCGGCCATCCTGTCGATCCTGATGGCTACGGGCGTGCTGTCCCATCCTGCGCGGCAGCTGGCCAGCGCCCTGGACATCCAGCAGAGAAATACATATGCGGCACTGGATGCACAGATGGATGAGCTGACGGCGCATGGCGTGGCCATGTCGGAAAAGCTGGGCCGGGAGCTGGATGCTTTTCTGGCAGCCAAGGGCATTCCTTTTGACGCGCTCAACGACGATCCGAAAACCATCGCGGAATTGGAAAAGAGACTGTACGCGCCGCTGAGCAGCACGCTGAGCGCCGCCTCGTGCAGCGGGATCTTCTTTTGTCTGAACGTGACCGCCAACACGGCGCTGCCCAACGCGGACGCGCTCAGGGCGGGACTGTATCTGCGCTATTCCGGACTTCAGCCCACGGTGGCGTCGGAGCAGGATGTGATCTGCTTCCGCGGCGCGGCGGAGGCGGCGCGGGGATTGCAGCTTCAGATGCATAACCGCTGGAATCCGGAGCTGAATACCGCGCTGATTCCCGGCAGCAATAAGGTTGTCACCAGTCAGGTGGAGCGTCTGGCGGAGGGCAGCCTGTGGGCAAAACGCACAGAGCTGCTGGATACATGGGAGCATGTGATGCTGCTGTGCGTACCGATTCTGGACGGCAGCGGCACTGTGCGGGGGTTTTGCGGCATGGAGATCAGCGACCTCTATTTCAGCCTTTCCCACGACACTGTGTCCAGCAGCTATGGCAATATGCTGACCCTGCTGGCGCCGATTGACGGCGACAAGCTCAATCTGTCGGGGACTATGCTGGGCGCTACCAACGGCTCGCGCCTGACGGCCGAGGGTACGCTGCACATCAAGCCGGGGAAATACTATACCATCTATACCGATGGCAAGGAGTCCTATCTGGGGCGGCACCGGCTGCTGGACGCCGCCACCTCGGACGGCATTCCGCTTGCCGCGGTGACGCTTGTAACAGCCAACACCTTCCGCAGCTATGAGCGCGGGTCGCAGTTCGCGTGGTTTTTGGGCTCGGTGCTCTTTTTGCTGGCGATGCTGGTTGCGGCAACCGTGCTGTCCCGCCGCTTTGTCAAACCGATCAATGAGAGTCTTGCGGCGGTCAGGGGCGATACAACGGAGGTGGTGACATCCGGTATTTCGGAAATTGACGAGCTGCTGACCATGATCCGGGAGCGGCCGGTGGGTGCGCTGCCGCCCGATGTGGAGGCGCGGCTGTGCGGCTTCGCGGAACGAGCGAATACGCTGACCGGCACGGAACGCACCATCCTGCAATACTATATGGACGGTTATACCGTTAAGGATATTCCCGAGTTGGCATGCATCAGCGCCAGCACCGTAAAGACTCATAACCGCAATCTGTACCGAAAGCTGGGGGTGGATTCGTTCGATGAGATGAAGGTATATATTGAGCTGTTTGCCAGCTGCGGCCGCAGCGGTGAACTGCTGAACAGATCATAAAGATGATGAACAGAGTGCACAAACCGATGTGATTCGGGCTGTGCACTCTGTCTACGCCTAAGGGTGATTTTGGCGGTTGCAGGTAATATTCACCCTTAGGGTAATAGACATTTTACATGAAAATAGATATTTATAAGTATATACAGTTAAGCTTGAGTAAGGAAAAGAGCGAACTGCGACGTAAGCAAGGAGGGACCGAAATGCGCCGCATCATTAAAGCATCCATGGAGGATATATCTTCTATGGAGAGGTTTCAGTTTTCATTGCGCTGCGCTGTATGCGGCTCCCTCTGGAAAAGCCAGCCGGCGCGCTTTTCCAAGGCGGGAATGCAGCCGGAGAGCGAGGGAAAGCGCGTGATTTTTCAAGCGCTGTACCAGCGTGAACGGGAGGACGTCTTTGAGCGGGCCGCAACGGAGGCAATGGAGTATTTCAGCCTGTGCCCGATCTGCAAGCGGCTGGTTTGTGACCGCTGCTTCCTTTTGGGGGAGGATATCGACCTGTGTACCGACTGTGCGGCGTTTTTGCAAGAGCACGGCGAGCCGGTGGAAGGTCTGTCCGCGGAAAACAGATGATAAGGGGAGGCGGCACAGATGAAGCGGAGATACTGGATAGGAGGTGTACTGCTGGTCATGATGCTGTGGGGAATGATGGGCTGCGGCAGGACGGAGGCTCCGCCGGCCGGCCAGATGGTGGACGGCCCCGATATGGTATATACACCGGAGGATCAGTCCCCCTTCGCGGGAACATGGCAGAACGCCGACGAAAGTATTGTTCTGGAGATTGAGGGCATCGGGCAGTTTGAAGCGTCCCGCATGAATCTGACGGTCGATGGAGTGGTAAAGCTTACGTCTGATATGTGGGTGTACAAGACCGGTTATGTAAAGCTGACGGAGGGATACAATGACGTCTTGCTGCCGGAACCCTTTCAGCTTCTGGAATTCTTTCATTCGCTGGATGCCTTTTGTCTGTACACCACCGAAGGAGAGACCTTTATGCTGGCAAGGCCCGGCGTGGAGTCCCAGAGAATCCTCTCCTTCAGGCACTGAAAAACATGTATGAGGAAAGCCCTCAGAATATCGCTAAGTAGCACTGTCCCTCCTGCGGACAGGAGAGTCTGAGAAATTTTGCACCGAATGCGGTCATCGCCTCAAGTGAGACGTGCCAATATAGAGAAAGATAACACAGAAATACCGAAAAACAGGAGGAAGAAATGATGAAAAGAGCGAGAAAACTTGCGGCGCTGCTTCTGGCGTTGGTGATGGCACTGACGCTGGCGGCCTGCGGCGGCAAGGGCGGCAGCAAGACAAACCCCGCTGTGGGCAAGTACATGGGCGAGGCTGTTTTGTCCTTTGACGAGTGGATACCCATGGACGATGTTTACGATCTGGGCGAGAACTACCTTGAGCTGAGAGAGGACGGTACGGGCTGCTTCATGCTGGACGGCGACCCGACGGAGATCGAGTGGAAGCTGGGTAAGGATGGCGCCCTGACGCTGGACAGAGACGGAGAGACCTGCAACTGTACGCTGAAGGACGGCCTGATCATGGTGAATGACTACTTCGGCTTTGACTTGAAGCTGACGTTCCGTAAGAGCGAGGGCAGCAGTACCGGCGGCACCAATGCCGGAAATACCGACAGCACGGGACTGACCATTGACGACTTTGCCGAGGTGTACGGCGGTGACTGGCATGGCATGGCGGGTCTTACGGACGCCACCGGCGACTTTGAGGAACTGAACGATACCGCCCACGAGATTCTGGCGCGTCTGGTCTTTGACGGCAACGGCGGCTGCCAGG
>CAMGRA010000080.1 GCA_946061345.1 uncultured Clostridia bacterium
GTCCCGCTCAATGTAGCAAAGAGTCGTGTTTTTCATGGCACAAGCTCCCGGAAGATCAGTTCGTCATAGCCTGTTTCTGCGTCGAATTCCGTGCCGATCTCCCAGCCGTCCAGGATGCCGATGACCAGCTCACAGGTGGTATTGATGATGCAGCCCTCCACCAGATGGCCGCCGACGGTGGAGAGATCCTCTTTGGACAGAGCAATATGGAGATGGCAGCGGACAGCGCTGACCGTACCGTTGAGGGAGACGATCTCGCAGGGTTCGTTGAGCTGCTGCAGGGTCACGCCGCTTGCGTCACGGACCACGCCCTTACTGATGCAGCCGACGGCGGATAAGACCACCCCGGCGGATATGTTATGCTCTTTCACCAGGTCACAGACGGCGCGCAGCAGATCGTCGCCCCGGTGCAGACGCTTACAGATGGTCTTCATAACTGTACCTCCAAAAAACGGGACCGCGATGCAGTCCCGTAATCGCTATTCTTTCGGATGGATGATGACGTTGACGGCGTGGCGCAGATTTTCTACCGTACAGTGGGGGGCACCCTCAGCCCATTCGCCGTCCAGGGTCCAGTCCATATCCGCCGGGGCATCGATTTCCACCCGTTCTGAAGAGGACAGGGTCAGCATGGGCGTGTCGTAATCCTGCGTCGTCAGGGCGCGGATGCAGTCGCTCAGCTCCAGCGGCGTGCGGGGCTTGCGGATCAGCAAAACCTCGAACAGGCCGTCGCTCATGTCCACGATGCCGGGATCCAGGGTCAAAAGGCCTGCGACAGAGGTGGAATTGCTGATGGCACCGAAAATATAATCGTCCTCAAAAACCGTTCCGTCAGCCGTGGTCACGCGCAGATGCTTGCTGCGGATGGAGGCGACCTCCTTGATGCCGCTGAGAATATAGGCAAAGTGGCCCAGAGTGTTTTTCAGGCTCTGGGAGGTGGCGTAGGAGGCGCGGGTAAAGGCACCGAAGGAGGCAATATAGGAAAAATAGCGGTCGTTGAAGCGCCCGATATCCAGCGGGCGGGGAACGCCCATGACCACGTCCCTGGCGGCCTGCAGCAGATCCTTGGACAGGTGCAGGCTGTTGGCAAAATCGTTGGTGCTGCCGGCGGGAATGTAACCGACGGGGGTATGGCTGCCGGCACCGTAAAGGCCGGAAATCACCTCGTTGAAGGTGCCGTCGCCGCCGATGCAGAGGATCACGTCGAATTCGGAGGCACGGGCAGATGCCACCGCCGTCGCATCCAAACGGGCGGAGGTCATATAGGTGGTCACGTCAAAGCCGCCCCGGTTGAGGATGTTGATGATGTCGGCCAGAGCGTGGTTGGCTTTCTTTGTGCCGGAGCAGGGATTCATAATCAGAAGCAATTTCTTCATGGTGCTCTCCGAAAATCAGAAGAATACTGTCAACAGCAGGACAACGGCAATCATAACACCGACCCCAAGAAGCAGCAGCAGCTCCTTTGCCCGGGGCTTGCGGATATGGAAGGGAAGCACGAAGCACAGGCCTGTCAGCGCTGTGATAATGCACAGGGCCACGCCGAACCCGGTGCCGCCGAACAGATCCCGGTACGGCCCGATACGGTCAAAACGGCATTGGCAATAGACGGCCATGCCGCAGTAGAAGATGGGGAAGATCAGCGCGGCAGAGGTGATGGGCAGGCCGGAATAGGAGCTGCGGCACTCATCTGTCTCTTTCTGGCGCAGCTCCTCGGTGACGTTGAAATAGGCCAGGCGGATCAGGCCCGCCAGCACATAGAGGGGCGCGATGACATAAGCGTACCAGCAATCGCGGCAAAGGCTCAGAACGATGACCGCCGGCAGAACGCCGAAAGCGACGAGGTCGCTCAGCGAGTCAATCTGGATACCGTAGGCTCGTTCTTCCTCCCTGCGGTTTTTCTTGGTACGGGCGACCTTGCCGTCAAACATATCGCACAGGCCGCACAGCAGCAGACCGATGGTTGCCAGAATCGGATGGCCGGTCATGGCGAGGGCGATACCGCCGACGGCTGAGAGCAGACTCAGGTAAGTCAGCAGGACCGTGTAATCATAAAATCCAATCATATTCTTCTCCCCAAAAATCGAAAACGTTCTCTCATATTCTGTATTATCTCTCATTTTTTCTATTTCGTCAAGGGGTGGCGGTCAAAATTCCCCGGAGGCATACATCAGAGCGGAAAGTGCGCAAAGAGGCGCAGTTTCACAGCGCAGGATCCGCTTGCCGAGGGTGCAGATCCGAAGCCCCGCCTCCGCTGCCTGGGCGATCTCATAAGGCTCAAAGCCACCCTCCGGACCGGTCAAAAGGGCAGCGGTGCGGAAAGGAGCGGTCTCCATGGCGGCGCGGAAAGTGGTCGCAGTCTCATTTTCATAGAAGCATACGGCCAGGTCTGCCTGAGCGGCACGGCGCAGGGCATCTATGTAGGAAGGCAGCGCAATGACCTGCGGGATCCTGCCGCGCCGGGACTGCTCCGCTGCGGAGGCGGCGATCTTTTGCCAGCGCTCCAGCTTTTTTTGCAGGGCTTTTTCATCGGGCCGGGACACGCAGCGGGCGGTAGGAAAGCAGACCAGCTCCGACGCGCCCAGCTCCGTGGCTTTCTGAATCACGTGTTCAAACTTATCCGCCTTGGCAAAGGCCATGTAGATGCTGCAGGATACGGCGGCTTCATTTTCGGCAGGGGAGGCGGCGTGGACGATCAGGCTGATCTGTCCGTTGGCCACGTCAGAGATGGTGCAGCGGTAATCGGTGCCGTTACCGTCGCAGACGGTCACCTCGTCGCCGTTTTTCAGCCGCAGGACCTTGGCATGGACGGCGTTTTCCCCGGTCAGGATCATAAAGTTTCCGCCGATCTCCGCTTCAGGTACAAAGAATCTGGGCATATATGCTTCCTCCCGTGTTCTGCGTCAACGCAGGTATTCGTCCAGCTTGCTGTCCAACTGCCGGTAGCGCCGCACATCGGGCCGCGCCACAACGCCGTCCGCGATCATTTCCTCCAGCTCCCGACGGCTGACCCATTTTGCCTCACAGGTCTCGCCGGGCTGCATGGTCAGCGCCTCCAGAGGCACGTCCTTTACCAGAAAATAGATGTCGCAGATGTCGTTGTGTCCTCTGCGGCAGTAGGTTTCCGCCAGATGGAATTCCGAGGTCCCGGCGCGGATGCCGGTCTCTTCGAACAGCTCCCGCTGAATGGCCTGCAGGCTGCTTTCTCCTGCCTGCGCCGCGCCGCCGGTATGCTCCCATTTGTTGGGATAGCTGCGTTTTTCCGGCGAACGCTTGGTCATCAGCACCCGACCCCTGCCGTCAAAGACCCAGACAAAGACCACCAGATGGTATTCGCCCGGTGCCATGGGGACACCCCGCACGTGGGTCTTGCCCAGGAGCTGCCGCTGCTCGTCATATACATCCCAGAGTTCCATAGCTTCTCCTATGCCGCACCGTACAGGTGCTCCACCAAAATTTTCAGACCCATCAAAATTAAAATCAGACCGCCGATAAACTCCGCCTTTGACTTGTATTTCGCGCCGAAAACGCTGCCGACCTTGACACCCGCCATGGAAAAGAGAAAGGTGGTGGCACCGATGATGGAGATAGCCGCCCAGATGTTGGTATCCGTCAGGGCAAAGGACACGCCGGTTGCCAGGGCGTCGATGCTGGTGGCGACGGCCAGGGGCAGCATCACGCGGAAAGCAAAGGAGGCGTTCCCGTTCTCGCTGTCCTCGGAAAGGGCCTCGCGCACCATGTTCACGCCGATGAGGGCCAGCAGGATAAAGGCGATCCAGTGGTCATAGGCGCGGATGTAGGAGGCAAAGGAATTGGCCAGAAGAAAGCCCAGCAGCGGCATCAGCGCCTGAAAGCCGCCGAAATAGGCGCCGCAGATCAGGCTGTGCTTCAGCCGCACCTTGGGGGTGGAAAGCCCCTTGGTGATGGACACCGCGAAGGCGTCCATGGAAAGGGCGATGGCTGTGACGATCAGATCAAATAGGCTCATTTTGCAAGCACTCCGCTTAATTTTTCCCGTTCTCCAGGTAAGTTAAAATATCCTCCGGCGTCTGCGCCTCCGAAACATTCAGACGGCACAGCGCGCAAAGCGTCTGGGGCAGACCCTTGACCAGGGTGTTGCGGCGGTCGGTATCCGTGGAAAGGGTGATGGGGAAGCCGTTCCCGTGGAGGACTACCTCCGTCAGGTCGGAATAGACGCCCGACGGATAGGCCAGAGCGATGGCCCGGCTCCCAAAGGCCTGGGAATACATCTGCTGGTATTGGTCAACATCCGCAAGGATGGCTTGGATAAATTCTTCCTCCGATTCACCTCGCAGGGGGGACATGGTCTCGCGGACCCGGGACGCCGTCTCATAGGGTGCCCACTGGTGCATATCGTAGGTGTGGCACTGGATGCTGATGAGGCCGGAGTCCATCATTTCCGCTGCCTGGTCAAAGTCAAAATGGGGCGTGATGGCGTGATCCGTGTCTTTATAGACAGACGCACCAAAGGAGAAACCGATGGAGAATATGGTCGCCTTCATGCCAAGCTCCTGCAAAATCGGATAGGCGATTTCGTAGTTGCTCAGATAGCCGTCGTCAATGGTGATGCAGAAGGGCTTTTCCGGCAGCTGAGTTCCGTAATAAACGTAGTCGTAAAGCTCCTGCATGGAAACGGCGGTATAGCCCGCGTCCCGGATGGCC
>CAMGRA010000081.1 GCA_946061345.1 uncultured Clostridia bacterium
CTCTCCCCCAGTCTTTTTGCTGCGCAAAAACCCAGCCCCCTCGTCAGAGGGGGCCTGGGATGTGTGCATAACCGCATCTGCGATGGTAGGGCTCTTCATGCAAGCGAATGAAAACTCGATGAGCCTATAGGCTCAGCCGAGGGCATGCCCCAAGGGGGGCTGGTGCATACCACCGGCACGGCCGGTGGTTATGATTTATAAATACTTTTTCATCTGATTGATGTTGTTCTGCTCCGTCTGCAAAAGCCGCCGGGACAGGCTTGCGACCCGCGGCTCCAGGGTGCCCATGGTGCGTATGTCGTGCATACTTTTTATCATGCCCCGGGTATTGCCCTGCAGCATCAGCTCGGCGATTTTCGCCGTCGGATCGACGGATGCGCGCACCCGCATTTTGGAGGACATGGCAGAGCCGTATTTCGCCATGGGATTCAGATTCTTGATCCTGCCGCCCCGTTCCCGGAGCAGTCGGTCGGCTTCCTCGTAGATCTGCGCGTACTCGTCGTACTGAGAGCGCAGCGCACCGCGGAATTCCCGGTTTGCCGTTTCGTTCAGAACGCTTTTGATGCCGTAGCAGCCCATTTCCGTGGTGCGGCGGATGGCGTTGAGCATGGAAACCTCGTTTGTCAAAATACATCACCTCAGAATTATCCTTGCCCCTGCCGGGGAAAATATTCGCTCAGAGAGATAAAAGATGCCGCCTGCACATTTGCGCAGACGGCATTCTGCCGCAATGGGTTATTTACGGTTCTGGTCGTTCTTCTGGTTCTGCTGATTCTGCTGGTTCTGCTGATTCTTGTTCTGCTCGTTCTGATTGCGGTTCTGGTTGTTCTGCTGATTCTGGTTACGGTTTTCCATGAATGAGATCCTCCAAATTCTTTTTGCGGTGTCTTACCGCTTGCTTAGTATACCCGGTTCGCTCTTGATTATTTATCCTTCTGCTTAAAGACCAGGCTGGCCAGCCAGCCGAAGATCACTGCGGCGGCGATCCCTCCGGCTGCCGCGCAGAGACCACCGGTAAAGATGCCCCAGAAGCCGTCGCGGATCACGTGTTCCTTGATGCCCTGGGCGATGAGATTGCCGAAGCCGGTCAGCGGTACCGTCGCGCCTGCACCTGCGAAGTCAACGAGCTTGGGATAGATGCCGATGGCCCCGAGAAATACGCCGACTACCACATAGGCGACCAGAATTCGGGCGGGGGTCAGCTTGGTCTTGTCGATGAGGATCTGGCCGATGAGGCAGAAAGCGCCGCCGACCAAAAAGGCCCACAGATATTCCATACGCTCAGCTCCTTTCCGTGAAGATGGACACGGCGTGGCAGACTGCCGGGACGGATTCGCCCTGCTGGGTGCTCAGGGGCGAGAGCAGCGCGCCCGTGCCGCAGAACAGCAGCCGGTTAAGCTGGCCGCGCCGCATGCGGCCCAGCAGATGACCGCACAGAACGCTGGCACTGCAGCCACAGCCGCTGCCGCCGCAGTGAACGTCCTGCTTTTCCAGATCATAGATCATCATGCCGCAGTCCTGGTAGCGCTGACCCAGCTTTACGCCGTCTTTTTCAAAAAGCTCCGCCACCACCTGATGGCCCAGCTTGCCCAGATCGCCGGTGACGATCAGGTCGTAATCCTCCGGCCCGAGCCCCAGATCGTCAAAATGCGCCCGGATCGTCTCATAGGCAGCGGGCGCCATAGCTGCGCCCATGTTGTTGGCGTCCTTGATGCCCGCGTCGACAATGGAGCCGACGGTGGCGCTGCGGAGATAGGGCCCCTTTCCCGATTGACTGAGGATCACCGCTCCCGCGCCGGTGACGGTCCACTGGGCGGTGGGGGTCCGCTGACCGCCGTAGCCGAGAGGGAAGCGGTACTGCCGTTCGGAGGAGGCAAAGTGAGAGGAGGTGAGGGCCATGACCTTTCGCGCATAGCCGCCGTTTACCGCCATACCTGCCAGAAGCAGACTCTCGGCCATGGTGGAGCAGGCACCGTAAAGGCCGAAGGTCGGAATGCTCTTGTTGCGCATGGAGAAGCTGGAGCCGACACACTGGTTCAGCAGGTCGCCGACAAAGGCCGCGTCCAACTGATCCTCCTTCAGGTCCGCCTTTTGCAGGGCGATCTCCATGGCGGTCTTCTGCATCTGGGTCTCCGCCTTTTCCCAGGACTTCTGCCCGAAAGCGGTGTCCTTGGATGCAACGTCGAAGGTCGCCTTCAGCGGACCCTCTGACTCCTTTTTTCCTGCCACGGATGCGTAAGAAAGGATCGCCGGCTGCTGCGTAAAGACGATGCTTTGCTTTCCGCGATGTGCTGATTCCATAGTTTGCCTCCTTGTTATTTCTGCCCTTAGTATGTGCAGACGGGCAAAAAAATACCGCTCTCCGTAGAGAGCGGTAAAATCTGGCAGTTATTTCGGATTGAGGGCGCGCTCGAGCCACACGCAGCCCACGTCCAGCGCCGTGTAGAAGCCGTCCTTTTCGCTTTTCTTGACCACACGGTCGCGGGCCTTGGCGTTGGGATCGGTGCGCTGAAGCTGAACGGAGACCTTCGTTGCCAGATCCAGGTCCTCCAGCTTTTTGGACTCCAGCACCTGGAGCATGACGATGTATTCGTCCGCCATGGAGCCGTAGTAGATCAGATTGTCCTTGCGCATAAGGGGGTGGCCCTTATACATCAATACTTCGTTGTTCTCAGGCATAAAAACCTCCTAAATTTCCGGGAAAGCAGGGGCAGTGTGGCCCCGTCAGATCCTAATCGAACAGATAATGGCGTACCAGTTCCTGCAGCAGCTCGTCACGGTCCAGCCTGCAGATGAGACTGCGGGCGTTGTTGTGGTTGGTGATGTAGGTAGGGTCCTCGGAGAGGATGTAACCCACGATCTGGTTGATGGGGTTGTAGCCCTTTTCTGTCAGGGAACGGTATACCTGCGAAAGGATTGCTTTCATTTCGTCGTTGGTATCTACGGGCACAGTGAATTTTATGGTATTATTTTTCGCATCATGCTCCAAAACGTCCGCCTCCTTTTCGTTTTTATTAATCATATACCATATTTTCCATAAAGTAAAGGAAAAAAACGAAACATTTTGGTAACAAACTGTGAATAATCAGCGAAGATGCGCGTCCAGCTCCTTTTCCAGAGCCGCCAAAACCGCGGAGATCACACCGTCGGAATCGGCGTCGGTGAGGGTACGGTCGTCGGCCCGGAGCAGCAGACTGAAGGCAACGCTCTTTTTGCCGGCGTCAATGCCCTTGCCGCGGTAGATGTCGAACAGACGCACATCGCGCAGCAGCTTGCCGCCTGCTTTGCTGATGCAGTCTTCCAGCTCGGCGACGGTCACTTCCTCACCGCAGACTACGGCGATGTCGCGGCTGACGGAGGGATACTTGGGCAGAGGAACATAGGTGGCGGCGGGCGCGATCAGGCCGGACAGAGCGGTAAAGTCCAGCTCAGCGGCGTAGATCTCCGCGTCGATGCCGTAATTCTTGGCTACCAGGGGATGGACCTGGCCGAAAACGCCGACCTCCACGCCGTCCACCGTGACCTTTGCACAGCGGCCGGGGTGATAGGAGGGGTTGTCCTTAACGGCAGTATATGCAGCCTTTTTGAGATTCATGCCCTTGAAGATCGTCTCGATCTCGCCCTTGAGGGAGAAGAAATCCTCGCCCTCGCCGTAGGTGCCCAGCAGCAGATGCTTGGGCTCGTCGGGGAGAAGCTGCCCGTCCTTTTTCAGATAGACCTTCGCCAGCTCATAGAGCTTGCAGGCGCTGTTGTGATAGGCATTGTTGCGGGAGAGGATCGAAAGCATGGAGGGCAGCGCCACCGTGCGCATTATGGAGGCGTCCTCGCCCAGAGGATTCTGGATGCGCAGCGCGTCGCGCAGGGGAGAACCTGCAGGCAGGCGGATGCTGTCGAAAACCGACGGGGAGACAAAGGAGTAGGTCAGAATCTCGCTGTAGCCCAGGCTGCGGCAGAGGGAGCCGACCTTGTTTTCCAAAACCATGGTACCGGTATAGCCGCCCTCAGAGGCGACACCCTTAAAGGCCGTGGTGGGAATTTCGTTGTAGCCGAACAGACGGCCGACTTCCTCGGCGATGTCCGCAGTCTGCACAAGGTCGGGACGCCAGGAGGGAACGCGGATGGTCCTGCCCTCCACGGGGATCTCCAGACGGCGCAGGTAATCCACCATGTCGGCCTCGGAAATGTCGGTGCCCAGCAGAGCGTTGATGCGCTCCGGCTCCAGCTCCAGGGTGCGGGGCTCGGGAACGTAGTTGATAATGTCGATAACGCCGTCCATGACCTCACCGGCACCCAGCAGTTCCACCAGCTCACAGGCCCGGTCCACGGCGGGAAGGGTCAGCAGCGGGTCAATGTTCTTTTCAAACTTGCCGGAGGCCTCCGTGCGCATCCCCAGTGCCAGAGCGGTCTGGCGGATGGAGGTGCCGTTGAAGTTGGCAGATTCAAAGACCACGTCCGCCGTGTCTTCGGCGATCTCGCTGTTTTCGCCGCCCATGATGCCAGCCAGGCCGATGGGCTTTTCGCCGTCGGCAATGACCAGCATACCGGGCTGCAGGGCGCGGACATTGCCGTCCAGCGTGGTCAGAGTCTCACCCGGCTCACTTCTGCGCACGACGATTTTGCCGGAGCCGACATAGCGGTAGTCAAAGGCGTGCATGGGCTG
>CAMGRA010000082.1 GCA_946061345.1 uncultured Clostridia bacterium
AGCAGCGCGCCGAGGACGGCATAGATTTTTTTCATTGGTTTACCTCCTCAGAACGAAGCGTACAGCGACGGTTTGCTGGCAGCTCCCACCAGCGACGCCGTGCACAGGTAGAGCAGCAGCACCGCAAAGAGCAGCAGGCTGACGGCGTAGATGAACTGAAGGACGGAGAATTGGTTCTCCTTGCGGCCGCGAACCAGAACAGCGCCCCAGAGGAAGCTGAACCAGCGCGGCAGCACCGACGAACCGATCAGGCAGACGGCGATCAGCGGCACCGTATTGCCCAGAATCACGCCGACAGAGGCGCTCCAGAAGGGGCCCTTGCCGAACATCATGGCCAGAGAATTGCCCAGGGCGGCCATGTCCTCGTGGGCAAAGATGACCCAGCCGATGAGGACAAAGAACATGGTGATCAGCAGCCGCACGGCATAGGGCAGCTTCTCAAGCTGCGGCATGAGCTGCTTTTCCGCCGCCAGCAGCACGAAGAAGTACAGGCCCCAGATGATGTAATTCCAGTTAGCGCCGTGCCACAAGCCCGTCAGCGCCCAGACGATGAGGAGATTCAAAATTTGGCGTACCTTGCCCTTACGGTTGCCGCCCAGGGGGATATAGACGTAATCCCGGAAGAAGCTGCCCAGGGTGATATGCCAGCGCCGCCAGAATTCGGTGATAGACCGGGAGGTGTAGGGCAGGTCGAAGTTCTCCGCGTAGCGGAAGCCGAAAACTCTGCCGAGACCGATGGCCATGTCGGCACAGCCGGAGAACTCAAAGTAGATGTAGAACATGAACATCAGCGCCGCCAGCCAGGCCGCAGCACCGTAGGCCATGCCCTCCAGCTCCGTAAAGGCCACATAGGCATAGTCGGCAATGAGGACCTTCTTCGCCAGACCGACGCAGAAACGCACCGCGCCCTCAAAGATGCCCCGCGGGTTGGTCTTGCGGTGGGTCAGCTGGGTCTTGACCTCGTCATAGCGGACGATGGGCCCCATGAGCATTTTGGGGAACATGGAGATATAGAGCAGGAAGTGGAAGAAGGAGCCCTCCGGCGGATGCTTTTTCCGGTAGACGTCCACCTGATAGGCGATCAACTGGAAGGTATAAAAGGAAACGCCGATGGGAAGCGCGATGCCAAAGGACACCTTCAGGAGCTTGAACGCCGCCAGGATCACCAAATTCAGTCCGACGGGCAGCAGCAAGGTAGCGGCTCTTCCCGGGATGACGCGCTCCGCCAGCCAGAAATTGGCAAAGGCCACGGCGACCAGCAGCGGCAGATAATAGGGCTGCCCCATGGCGTAAAACACCAGACTCGCCGCCAGCAGGACCACATTTTTCCGTTTCAGTCCGGGGATCAGGAAATAAACCGCCAGAGTCAGCGGCAAGAATATATATAAGAAGTAAAGGTTTGAGAATTCCACGGCACTACCTCTTCTCTCTGAATGACTATTATCACTCTAACAAAAAAAGCGTCTGATTTCAACAACAAATTTACATAATGTCTGTTATTTTTTCTTATGGGCGGTCGGCAGCCGTCGAAGAGTGTCGGAAACCACGGTATTTTGCAGAAGCAGCAGGGCCGTCAGATTGGGCAGGGCCATAAATACGTTCAGAATATCCGCCATTTCCCAGGCGGCGCTGACGCTGAAATAGGGACCGACGGCGATGGCCAGGAGGTAGGCTGTCCGGTAGAGGGTCCGCAGAACGCGCCGCTCCCCTACCAGATACCGCAGGCACTGTTCGGCGTAAAAATTCCAGCCGATAATGGTGGCGAAGGCAAAAAAGATCAGGCAGACCATGAGGATGAAGGACGACAGGCTCTCGTTCCAGGGCAGCGCCTCCCGCCAGGCAAAATCCGTGATCTGCACGCCCTCCAGCGGCGCTTTCCAGGCATCCGTCACCACCAGACACAATCCCGTCACGGTGCAGATGACGATGGTGTCGATGAAGGTGCCCGTCATGGTCACAAGGCCCTGACGAACCGGGTCCTTTTCATCGGAAGCCGCCGCTGCAATGGGCGACGAACCGAGGCCCGCCTCGTTGGTAAACACGCCCCGTCCGATGCCCATTCGGAACACCTGGCGGATGGTGATGCCGGCACCGGCTCCAAAGGCCGCGCGGGGAGAAAAGGCGCTTTTGACGATGAGGGAGACGGCTGACGGGATCCGGTCGGCGCAGCAGACAAGGAGCACACCGCTGCAGAGCAGATAGGCGGCGGACATGAGGGGCACCAGGGACTCACAGACCTTGGAAATGCGTTTCACGCCGCCCAAGAGCACCGCCGCCGAGGCCAGTGTCACCAAAGCGCCGCTGAGGACCGTCGCCCAGGAATAGCTGTGGCTGCCGACGGAAAAGGCCGTTTCCGTATTGAAAAAGCCGTCCACCGCCGAGGTGATGCTGTTGGCCTGGGTAACGGTGCCCACGCCTAAAATACCCACCGCCGCGCCGGTGGCCGCAAAGCACACCGCCAGCCAGCGGTATTTTTTGCCCAGACCCTGCTCAATATAGCAGAACGGACCGCCCAGCCAGCCGTTTTTGTCCCTGCGGCGGTATTTCACCGCCAGAAAGCCTTCGGCGTACTGGGTGGCCATGCCAAAAAAGGCGGAGACGAGCATCCAGAACAATGCACCGGGGCCTCCGGCGCTGATGGCGGTGGCAACGCCGACGATATTTCCCGTGCCGATGGTCGCAGCCAGGGCCGTACACAAGGCAGCATAGGGCGTGATGCCGCTGCCGCTTCCCTGGGTGCGGATCAGCCGGAGGGCAGTGCCCAGCCTGCGGAACTGCAGTCCCCGCAGGCGGACGGTAAACAGCAGACCGATCCCAACAAACAGCGCAATGGTCGGCCATCCCCAGGCCGCTTCCCCCAAACGCGGGAGTATTTCCTCCAAAGCAGTTCCTCCTGTCTTCATCCGGCGGTTTTTTTCATACCGAACAAGTTTCCGCTCTATTCTATGCGGCGGTTTCCTTGCCTCATGCCTTGCGGACGGAACTACACAGACAAAACAACGGCGCAGCCGGTGAAAGGGCTGCGCCGCAGAAGTATTCTGTTGTTAAATATCCCGTCTGCCCTCCAAAGCGCGCAGAAGCGTCACCTCGTCGGCATATTCCAGTTGGCTTCCCACGGGGATCCCGTAGGCAAGCCGCGTCACCCGAACCTCCATGGGACGCAGGAGACGGGAGATGTACATGGCCGTGGCCTCACCCTCGGTGTCGGGGTTGGTGGCCATGATGACCTCACGGATGCCGCCCTTCCCCACCCGGGCCAGCAGCTCCCGGATGCAGATGTCATCGGGGCCGATGTGATTCAGGGGGGAAATCACGCCGTGCAGCACATGGTACACGCCGGTAAACTCCCGGGCGCGCTCCATGGCGATCACGTCCTTCGGGTCGGCCACCACGCAGATCAGGCTGTGGTCGCGGCCCTCGTCATCGCAGATGGGGCACAGATCCCTGTCCGTCAGATTCTGGCAGCAGGGACACAGATGCACCGATTTTTTCGCATCCATGATGGCATCGGCAAACTCCCGGGCGTCCTCCTCCGGCATACTCAGCAGATGAAAGGCCAGCCGCTGTGCCGTCTTGCCGCCGATACCGGGCAGCTTGGCAAATTGCTCCGTCAGCCGCTCCAAAGCGGCGGGAAAATACCGCATCAGAACAGACCGCCCAGATTCAGTCCGCCGGTGAGCTTCGCCATGCTCTGGGAAGCCTCGGCCTCGGCCTTGCGCATGGACTCATTGACCGCCGCCACGACCATGTCCTGGAGCATTTCCACGTCGTCCGGGTCCACTGCCTCAGGATTGATGGTCAGGGACACCAGCTCATGCTTGCCGTTGACCCGCGCCGTCACCATGCCGCCGCCGGAGGTGGCCTCATACTCCTTGGCCTCCATCTCCTCCTGCATCTTCAGCATATCCTGCTGCATCTTCTGTGCCTGCTTGATCATATTCATGTTCATGCCGCCGCCCATGGGACCGCGATATCCGCCTTTTGCCATTCCTGATTCTCCTTTATTTTACTTCAAAAATATCCGGATGCTCCGCGCCGCGGGACAGCAAACGGTCAAAATTTTCGCCGTTTTGCCTCTCCTGGCCCGGACGCATCAATTTAACCTGAATCGGTCTGCCCATCTGGGCCGAGGCACATTCGGCCACGGTCTGCAGCACGTTGGGCCGCTTCAGCAGCGACTCGGCAAAGTCTGCGAAGATGGTCAGGCAAAGCTCATTTCCACGAAAGGCGCCCTGAACCGGCGCGTTTTCTGCCACGGCAAACATCCCGGAGGCCGGAGGCTTCAGTGCCGTTTTCAGTCGACGGACCAGTTCCGGCCACGCACCGTCGGGCACAGGCTCCGCGCACACGGGAGGTTCCTCCGGCACTGCGGGAGGTTCCTCCGGCACTGCGGGAGGCGGTGTTGGTTCTTCCTCGTCCCAGGGCGGTAATTCTTCCTCCTCCGGCTGGGGTGCAGGAGCCGCCTGAGGCGCTGCAAAGCTGCCGGCGGCGATCTTCGTCTCCAGCCGGCTCAGCCGCGCATTGAGGGACTCCGCGTCCATGACCGCCTCCGGCTCACAAAGCCGGATCAGGCACAGCTCCGCGTCGATACGGCGGTTGGCGCTGGTGTTGAAGCCCGC
>CAMGRA010000083.1 GCA_946061345.1 uncultured Clostridia bacterium
GAATGACAGAAAATCTATTCTGATTTTGACGGTTTCGGGCTTTATCGACAGTCTGCTATATAATATATTAAATCTTTCGGCTTATAATCTTTCCGGAAAAGAGGCCTTGCCATGAAACCCCGCTTCACCCGTTTTACATCTCTGCTGCTGGTCCTTGTGCTGCTCCTGACGGCGCTGCCGCTGCAAGCTTCCGCAAAGGCGGATACCGCCCGCCTGGAAAAGATGAAGGCTCTGCTCAACAGTGCGGAGCTGCACCCCCAGCGTACCGGCTACCCCGCCGTGGACGCCCTGCTGGAGGAGATCGTCGCGCCCTATGCCGACAGTGATAATTTTACCAAGCTCCTGGCTGCTTACGACTGGGCCATCCTGAACATCAATTTCAGTTGGGCACCCTACTCTCAGGACTACGCGCCGGCCTATGACTGCTTTGACGTGGAATATGACCTGGAATATGAGGAAGGGCTGGAGGAGGCCATCCCCTATGAGATGGTCAACCGCACCTACCACGCCCTGAGTCAGCACGAGGGCATTTGCTACGACTACGCCGCGGTGATGACCGTTTTGGCACGATACATCGGGTTTGAAGCCTATCTGCACACGGGCCTGTTCACCTTTGAAGCCGGTTACGGCAGCGGCGACGGCCACCACGGCTGGTCCGAGCTGGTCCTCGATGGGATTTCCTACATCTTTGATCCCCAGCGCGACTACCGCCTGTGCGGCAACGGCAAGCGGGACATCAACTATTACTACTTTGGCCTGACCGGCTCGGAGACCTGGCGTTACAAGCCCGAGGAGGAGGTCAATGCTGCCCGCGATGCGCAATTCCTGCCCTTGGGCACCGAACGCGACAGTCTGAGCTATGTGTCCGTCACGGCGACGGCCTCCGGCGGAGCGGAGGGCAGCCGCTCCTGCTTCCCCGGTACGGAGGTGACGGTCACCGCAGTCGGCGACGGCTTTAACGGCTGGTTCAACACGGACGGCAGCTGCGTCAGCACCGACGCCCGGTATACCTTCACTGTGGAGAAGAATACCCATCTTCTGGCGGTCTTTGCCGACGAGCTGTTCCACGACGTGTCAAAGACCGAATGGTACCGCGCCGACGCGACGGAAGCCGCCGTGCGCTGCATTGTCTCCGGCACGCGGCCCTTCATCTTTGACGGCGAGCAAACTCTGACCCGCGCCATGGCGGTCACGCTGCTCTTCCGTGCCGCCGGGGAAGCTGCCGAGACAAAAGACATCCCCTTCTCCGACGTAGCAGCAGGAAAGTGGTATGCCGATGCGGTAGCCTGGGGCAACGCGACGGGTATCGTCAAAGGTGTCAGCGCCGACCTGTTCGCGCCGGACGATCTGGTGAGCCGTGAGCAGTTCATCACCCTGCTGATGCGCCTTGCCGGGCACTTGGGCCTGACGCCGGAGCCGTCTGCACTGGCTTACACCGACGCCGAGAGCATCTCCCCCTTTGCGCTGGAGCCGATGCAGTGCGCCCAGTCGGCAGGCCTGCTGGCAGGCTATGAGGACGGTACCGTCCGTCCCCAGGGCGAGCTGACCCGTGCCGAGGGCGTGACCCTTCTGGTCCGCTTCCTCCACTGGCTGGAGACGGAATGATACAAAGCTCTCCGCGGCCCGCTAACGGTCAAAAGAGCCATGGTAGGGCCGGTGTCCCCGACGGTCCGAAACGCTTTTGGAATTCGATGTTCCAAAAGCGTTCCCATGATGGAACTGAAAATTTGCCCATCGAGGTCAAATTTTTAGGCGGACTGTCCGGGAGGCCAGTCCCTACACCATACACACTGATGCAGAATATAAAAGCTGCGGCAGGCCGGATGGCTTGCCGCAGCTTTTATTCTATCTATCGGTGGTACAGCCGGGCTACCTCATAGCGGGGCTGGCAGCTGACGTGGATCCCGAGGCGGCGCAGGAGCATCTCGTCCTCGGTGCTGAGAATGACGGAAAAATGGGCGTCACAGCCGCGCAGGGCCGGAAGCTGCTCCGTCGCCAGCCGGGCAATGGGATTGGTCAGGGCCGAAATGGTCAGGGAGATCAGCATTTCATCGGTGTGCAGCCGTGGATTTTTGTGGGACAGATATTGGGTCTTGAACTTGCAGACCGGCTCCAAAACCTGGGCTGAGATCAGGTCGAATTTATGGTCGAGACCCCCGACGGCCTTCAGGGCGTTGAGCAGCAGCGCTGACGCCGCTCCCAGAGTCTCCGAGGTCTTTCCCGTGACCAACCGCCCGTCGGGAAGGACCATAGCTCCGGCAGGCGCACCGGTCTCCTCTGCCTTTTTCAGCGCCGCCGGGATCGCCGGACACAGCTCCGGTGTGACCTCCGCCTGCTTCATCAGCAGCTCAAATTTCTGGACACTCTCCTCATCGCCTCTGCCCCGGAGCTTTTCCGCACAGGCGGTGTAGTAGCGCCGCAGGATCTCCATGCGGGCGGCTTTCCGGCAGACCTCGTCGTCGACGATACAGAAGCCCGCCATGTTAACGCCCATGTCTGTCGGTGAGGCGTAGGGAGAGTCGCCCTGGATCCGGCGAAAAATGGCCTGCAGCACAGGGAAGATCTCCACGTCGCGGTTATAGTTGACGGCGGTCTTGCCGTAGGCCTCCAGATGGTAGGGGTCGATCATGTTCACGTCGCTCAGGTCGACGGTGGCTGCCTCGTAGGCCAGATTCACCGGGTGCTGCAGCGGCAGGTTCCAGATGGGAAAGGTCTCAAATTTTGCATAGCCTGCCGCGATGCCCCGCTTATGCTCATGGTAGAGCTGGCTCAGACAGGTGGCCATCTTCCCGCTGCCGGGACCCGGGCCGGTGACCACCACCAGGGAGCGCTCCGTTTCCACATATTCGTTGGCACCCAAACCCTCGTCGCTGACGATGTGGGAGACGGCGGAGGGGTAGCCCGCAATGGGAAAATGCCGGTAGCAGCGGATGTCCAGAGCGCTCAGCCGCCGGTAAAAGGCCTCCGCCGCCGACTGCCCTGCATAGCGGGTGAGGACCACGCTGCCTACATACAGCCCCATGGCGCGAAAGGTATCGATGAGCCGCAGCACATCCTCGTCATAGGAGATGCCCAGGTCGCCGCGTATTTTATTCTTCTCGATGTCCGCCGCGTTGACCGCGATGACGATCTCCACATCCTCCTTCAGGGTGCAGAGCATACGGATCTTGCTGTCGGGCTGAAAGCCCGGCAGCACACGGGAGGCATGATAGTCGTCAAACAGCTTGCCGCCGAATTCCAGATAGAGCTTGCCGCCGAACTGGGCGATACGCTTGCGGATCTCCTGGGACTGGACCTTCAGATAGGCTTGATTGTCAAAACCCGTCGCCATAGTACAGTCCCTCATTCGATCACCGTCCCGTCGGCGCGGAACAGGGGCAGCTTTTCCAGATAGATCAGGTCGGAGCGGTTCTGCGCGTCGCCCTCGGCCAGAATGGCCATGCGCCCACAGATCTGACCGCCTGCCTCCGTGATCAGCGCCTCCAGGGCGTTGAGAGACTCGCCGGTGGAGATCACGTCGTCCACCAGCAGGACCCGCTTCCCACGGATACGCTCCACGTCCGCACCGTCGAGGTAGAGAGACTGCTCTGCCGCTGTCGTGATGGAACGGACCGTCACCCGCAGCGGATCGCGCATATAGAGCTTGGGAGCCTTACGCGCCAGCAGATAGCGGCGGTTGCCGTCCAGCCGCGCCATCTCGTGAACAAGCGGGATGCCCTTGGACTCGGCGGTGATCATATAATCATACTCAGGAGCCAGCTTCAGCAGTGCCTTAGCCGCCGCCGTGGTCAGCTCCGGATCGCCGAAAATGACGAAGGCACCGATATAGAGGTCATCCGTCACGCGGCACAGAGGCAGATCACGGGTCAGGCCGGCAATGTTCATGGTGTAGTGCATAGATAAAATCCTCCTTGTGGATAGTATTGACCGATAGATTCAAAAAACAGGAACGCGCTGCAGAAAACTGTAGCGCGTTCCCATATGTCAGTAGACAACAACCGTGGTGCCGATGGGAAGATCCTGCATATAAGCCGCGTCCTCGGGATTCATGCGGATGCAGCCGTGTGACTTGGGATAGCCCAACTCGGCATCATAGGTGCCGCCGCCGTATTTATATAAGATGGAATGGAATGCCATGTCACCGTTGAAAAGGGTGACAGTGGTGACGTAATAGTTGTCAAAATTCCAGCCGCCGTCGTGGGCGTAGATCTCAAAAATGCCTGTCGGCGTGGGGCAGTTGTTGGCGCCGGAGGAGCAGGGGAAGGTCTTGATGACCTCCCAGTTGCCCGCCGTGCCGGTGTAGACGATGACCTTCTGGGTGTAGCGGCTGATCCAGACCAGGTAGCCGGTCTTGCTGCTGTAGCCCTTCAGGTCCACAAAGCCCTCCTTGGTGGCCTTGGAGTAGTCGTAGCTGCCGTCGGTGGCTCCGGGAGGATCGTCGGGGATGTAGCAGTCCCAGCGGGGCACCCAGCCCTTGGTGCCGTCGGCGCAGGAGGCGTAGAACCAGGTGCCGGCGGGGTGGAACTCGTTATAGATGATGGTGCCGGCGGGCAGATCGCGGATCTTGGTGCCGCCCTGGGTGGTATACATGGCGGTGTCCTTTTCCACCGGGCAGGG
>CAMGRA010000084.1 GCA_946061345.1 uncultured Clostridia bacterium
CCTCCCTCATCAGAGGGAGGCTTCTCATCAAAAGATAGTTTTTCGACAGACTGACGCGGTGCAAATGAAGCCTCATTTGCACCGCGCAGTTTTTTGTTATTACAGGTCGCAGTTGTTGACCGTGCGGGGGAAGGGGATAACGTCGCGGATGTTGCCCATGCCGGTCAGGTACATGACGCAGCGCTCAAAGCCAAGGCCGAAGCCCGCGTGACGGGCGGAGCCGTACTTGCGCAGGTCCAGATAGAAGCTGTAATCCTCGGGCTTGAGGCCCAGCTCCTTCATACGGCCCAGCAGCACGTCGTAGTTGTCCTCACGCTGGCTGCCGCCGATGATCTCGCCGATGCCCGGCACCAGGCAGTCCATGGCCGCCACGGTCTTGCCGTCGGGATTGAGCTTCATATAGAAGGCCTTGATCTCCTTGGGGTAATCGGTGACGAAGACCGGACGCTTGAAGACCACTTCCGTCAGATAGCGCTCATGCTCCGTCTGCAGGTCGCTGCCCCAGTGGACCGGGTATTCAAACTGGTCGTTGTGAGGCTCCAAAAGCTCGATGGCCTCGGTGTAGGTCACATGGCCGAAGTCAGAGGTCATCACATGGTGCAGCCGCTCCAGCAGCTCCTTGTCCACGAACTGGTTGAAGAAGGCCATTTCCTCCGGCGCATTTTCCAGCACGTAGGCGATGATATACTTGATCATATCCTCCGCCAGACGCATATCGTCGGACAGGTCGGCAAAGGCGATCTCCGGCTCGATCATCCAGAATTCCGCCGCGTGGCGGGTGGTGTTGGAGTTTTCGGCGCGGAAGGTGGGGCCGAAGGTGTAGATGTTGCGGAAGGCCATGGCGTAGGTCTCGCCGTTGAGCTGGCCGGAGACGGTCAGGTTGGTGGGCTTGTTGAAGAAGTCCTTGCTGTAATCGATCTTGCCGTCCTCGGTACGGGGCGGGTTCTCCAGATCCAGGGTGGTCACCTGGAACATCTCTCCGGCACCCTCACAGTCAGAGCCGGTGATGAGGGGCGTGTGAACATAGACGAAGCCGCGCTCCTGGAAGAACTTGTGGATGGCAAAGGCCGCCAGGCTGCGGACGCGGAACACCGCCTGGAAGGTGTTGGTGCGGGGACGCAGATGGGTCATGGTGCGCAGGTATTCCAGTGTGTGGCGCTTTTTCTGCAGGGGATAGTCGGGGGTGGAAGGACCTTCGACGGTGACCTCCTCTGCCTGCAGTTCAAAGGGCTGCTTGGCCTCGGGCGTCTCCACCAGGGTGCCGCGCACGATGATGGCCGCGCCCACGTTCAGCTTGGAGACCTCGGCAAAATTCGCCATGGCGTCGTGATAGACCACCTGCAGGGGGCTGAAATGGGTGCCGTCGCTCAGGACGATAAAGCCAAAAGATTTAGAGGCCCGGACGGAACGCACCCAGCCGCCGACCTCAATGGTCTTTCCGGCGTAGTCGGCGGTATGCTGAAAAAGCTCTCGAATCTCAATCAGTTCCAATGTTGTCTCTCCTTTATTACAGAAGCATGACGCCCGCTGCCTTGCAGGCGGAGACGGTCTCTTTGTCCCAGATGCTGGACTGGACCTCGCCGATATGACAGCAGCCCATGAGCAGCATACACAGGCGGGACTGACCGATGCCGCCGCCAATGGTCAGAGGCAGCTCGCCGCTGAGCAGCGCCTTGTGGAAGGGAAGCTCACGGCGGTCATCACAGCCGGCCTCGGTCAACTGACGGTCCAGAGACTCGGGGCTGACGCGGATACCCATAGAGGACACCTCGAAGGAACGATCCAGAACGTCGTTCCAGAAGAGAATGTCGCCGTTGAGCTGCCAGTCGTCGTAGTCCGGCGCGCGGCCGTCGTGGGGCTTGCCGGAGCGGAGCTTGCCGCCGATCTGCATGAGAAAGACGGCCTTGTCCTTGTGCAGACGATGGAAGGCGGTCTCCTTCTCCTGGGCGGTGTGGAGGTCCGGGAACTGGTCCTCCAGCTCCTGGGTGGTGACGAAAATGACCTCGCGGGGCACACGGGTGGTGATCTGGGGATACTCAATCTTCAGAGTTTCGCCGGTGACGTAGATGGCGTTGACAATGCGCTGGACCGTATCCTTGAGATAGGCCTCGGTGCGCATCTCCGGCGACAGGACCTTTTCCCAGTCCCACTGGTCCACATAGACCGAGTGGAGGTTGTCGACGACCTCGTCGCGGCGGATGGCGTTCATGTCCGTCACCAGACCCTTGCCGGGACGGAAGCCGTAACGCGCCAGAGCGTAGCGCTTCCATTTGGCCAGGGAATGGACCACCTGGGACTCGGCGCCAACGTCGGGGACGTCAAAAGAGACAGGGCGTTCATAGCCGTTCAGATTGTCATTCAGGCCGGAGGCCTCCTCTACGAACAGCGGGGCGGATACACGCATCAAATTCAGGGCGTGGCACAGGTTTTTCTGGAAGTTGTGCTTGATGAACTCGATGGCGCACTGGGTCTCATAGACCGTCAGCGGGTTTTTGTACTGCGTGGGAATGAAGCATTTGCTCATTCTGACATCTCCTTTCTTTTGTTTTGGAATAGCGATTATTATACTCGCTTCTTCGCCGCATTACAAGAAAAAAATGAAAAAATTTCCGAATAGGGCAGAATCAGCGGGTAAAATCAAAGGGCGTGGTCTGATAGACAAAATAATTCAGCCAGTTGGAGAAGAGCAGGTGGGCGTGGCCGCGCCAGGTGACCATGGGCTGCCGGGTGTCGTCGTCGTTGGGGAAGTAGTTTTTCGGCACGGAGATGGGCAGACCCAGGGCCTTGTCACGCTCATATTCCCGCTTCAGGGTGTCCGGGTCGTATTCGGCGTGGCCCGTCAGGAAGACCTGGTGGCCACCGGCGGTGAAAATGGCGTAGACACCGGCTTCCTCGGACCCGGCGGCGATCTTCAGCGCAGGGACTTTCTCGATGTCCTCCCGCAGGACCGTGGTGTGGCGGGAGTGGGGAACCATGAAAACGTCGTCAAAGCCCCGCAGCAGGATGGGATTCTTGTATTCCACCCGGTGGGGGAAGACACCGAAGAGCTTCTGGGGCAGGCGGTGCTTCTGGATGCCGTAGTGGTAGTACAGTCCGGCCTGAGCGCCCCAACAGATGTGCAGGGTGCTGTGCACATGGGTCTTGCTCCACTCCATGATCTGGCACAGCTCGTCCCAGTATTCGACCTCCTCAAAGGCCATCAGCTCGACAGGCGCGCCGGTGATGACCATGCCGTCGTAGCGGCAGGTGCGGATCTCGTCAAAGGTCTTGTAGAAGGTGAACAGGTGCTCCGCCGAGACGTTTTTTGCCACGTGGGAACGGGTGTGGAGAAATTCCAGATGGACCTGCAGGGGGGAATTGCCCAGCAGGCGGGAGAATTGAGTCTCCGTCTCGATCTTTGTGGGCATCAGATTGAGGATCAGGATCTCCAGGGGGCGGATGTCCTGGGTGACGGCCCGGGTCTCGGGCATGACGAAGATGTTTTCGCTCTGCAAGGTCGCGGCTGCGGGCAGGTCGTTGGGTATTTTGATGGGCATTTTGGAATGCTCCTTTGCGTTATTTTATGATATAGGTTCATGTAATCGGCGTCGAAATATGCTTTGCCCAGCTTGAAAAATTTCCGAAGAACGCCTAATCATACTGCCTCCAGAGCCTGGGCGATGTCGGCGATCAGGTCGTCGGCGTTTTCCAGGCCGCAGCTCAGGCGCACCAGATCGGGCGATACGCCTGCGGCGGCAAGCTCCTGATCGTTCATCTGGCGGTGGGTCGTGCCGGCGGGATGGAGGCAGCAGGTGCGCGCGTCGGCCACGTGGGTCTCAATGGCCGCAAGCTGCAGATGCTCCATGAAGCGGGCGGCGGCTTCGCGCCCACCCTTGACGCCGAAGGAGATCACGCCGCAGGAGCCGTTGGGCAGGTATTTTTTCGCCCGCTCGTAGTATTTGTCGCCGGGCAGGCCGCAATAGCTGACCCAGGCGATTTTTTCATGCTGCTGCAGGAATTCCGCGACCTTCTGGGCCGTACAGCAGTGCTGCCGCATCCGCACGGGCAGGCTTTCCAGCCCCAGATTGGTGTAAAACGCGTTCTGCGGCGATTGGACGGAGCCGAAATCCCGCATGAGCTGGGCCGTGGCCTTGGTGATGAAGGCGCCCTCCTTGCCGAAACGCTCGACGTAAACCACGCCGTGGTAGCTGTCGTCGGGGGTGCACAGGCCCGGGAATTTGTCGGGGTACTGCGTCCAATCGAAGTTGCCGCCGTCGACGATGCAGCCGCCGAGGGCCGCCGCGTGACCGTCCATGTATTTGGTGGTGGAATGGGTCACAATATCCGCGCCCCACTGGATGGGACGGCAGTTGACGGGCGTGGCAAAGGTGTTGTCCACGATGAGGGGAACGCCGTGGCTGTGGGCGGCGCGGGCAAATTTTTCAATGTCCAGTACCGTCAGGGCCGGATTGGCGATGGTCTCGCCGAAGACCGCCTTGGTGTTGGGGCGGAAAGCGGCGTTCAGTTCCTCCTCGGTGCAGTCGGGATCGACGAAGGTGACCTCAATGCCCATGCGCTTCATGGTGACGGAAAACAGGTTGAAGGTGCCGCCGTAGATGG
>CAMGRA010000085.1 GCA_946061345.1 uncultured Clostridia bacterium
CCATGCTGTCGGACCTGCGTGAATCCGGCGCCATCGAGCAGGACGCTGACGAGGTCCTGTTCCTCTACCGCGAGGATTATTATAACAAGGATACCGAGAAGCAGAACGTCGCCGAGTGCATCGTGGCGAAGAACCGCCACGGCGAGACCGGCACCGTCGAGCTGCAGTGGCTGCCGCAGTTCACCACCTTCGCAGACCGGGAGTGGCGGCACAATGAAGGCTGAGGTCCTTGCCCGCTGCCGCCGCGAGAGACTTTTCTCCGGCGGTGAGCGGGTGGTCTGCGCGGTGTCCGGCGGTGCAGACTCCATGGCCATGCTGTGGTGTCTGTATTCTTTACGGGCGGCCCTGGGCATCACCGTCTCCGCCGCCCATTTCAACCACTGCCTGCGGGGGGCTGAATCGGACGGGGACGAAGCCTTTGTCCGCAGCTTCTGCGCCGCCCACGGCATCGAACTGGCCGTGGGACGCGGCGATGTGTCCGCCTTTGCCGCCGAAAGCGGCAGAAGCCTGGAGGACGCGGCGCGGATCAAGCGCTATGAATTCCTGGAAAGTCTGCCCTGCGACAGGCTCGCCACCGCCCACACCGCCGACGACAATGCGGAAACGGTGCTGCTGCACCTTCTGCGGGGCAGTGGACTGCGGGGCCTGTGCGGGATCCCGCCTGTGCGTGGGAAGCTGGTTCGTCCTCTCCTGGGCGTGACCCGGCAGGAGGTCGTCGCCTTTTTGCAGGCGGAGGACATTCCCTGGCGGGAGGACTCATCCAACCGGGAGGACGGCTGTCTGCGCAACCGGCTGCGGCACCATGTGCTGCCCCTGTTGAAGCAGGAGGCGCCGGACCTTTCCCAAAAGCTGCTGCGCCAGTCAGAGCTGCTGCGGGGTGACGACGCTTTTCTGGAGGAAGCGGCGCAGGCCCTGTGTCAAAAGGCCGATTCGCCGGACAGCTACCGTACCCTTCCCCTGCTGAGCGCTCCCGATGCCCTGCAAAAACGCGCCCTGCGGCTGATCCTGCGGCGCTATTTGCCCCAGGACGTTTCCCTGGCCCATATCGAGGCGCTGCAAGCCCTTTTGCGGGCGGATAATCCGTCGGCACAGTTATCCCTCCCCGGGGGCCTGACGGTCCGCCGCCGCTATGATGCCTTCACCGTCTCGGCGGAGGAACCGCCGAAGCTGCACAAAACGCCCCTACTGCTGCCCGGTGTGACGGAGCTGCCGGAGCTGGGCCTTCGTGTCAGCTGTGAACTCACGGAGAAATATGAAAAAACTGAAAATACCCCATTTCATTTTGCCATAAAATATGATATAATCAGCGGCAGTCAGCTTTTTGCCCGTTCCCGCGAAAGCGGCGACGTTCTGACCCTGAAAAACGGCCATACAAAATCTCTGAAGCGCCTGTTCATCGACCGGAAGATTCCCCTCATCGAGCGGCAGCGTCTGGCGGTCATCACCGCGGGAGATACGGTCCTGGCTGTGGCAGGGCTTTGCGTCAACCACTTTGCTCTGGCACAAGAGGGCGAGCGGGCAGCCGTCATCCGGATAGAGAAAGAAGGAGCATAATGCTGCAGGACATTGAGCGCGTTTTGTTGACTCAGGAAGAAATTGCCGCCCATGTGGCGCAGTTGGCTGCCCGGCTGACGGCGGACTATGCGGAAAAGGACCCGGTGCTCGTCTGCGTTTTGAAGGGCGCGGTCAATTTTTTCAAGGATCTGGTCGTACAGCTCCCCTTCCACTGCGAATATGAATTCGTGGTCGCCTCCTCCTATGGCAGAGGAACGCAGACCAGCGGTACCGTACAGCTTCGCAAGGACGTGTTCACTGACCTGCGCGGACGCCATGTGGTAGTGGTCGAGGACATTTTGGACACCGGCCTGACCCTGGATTTTCTGGTGGCTCACCTGAAAACCAAGGAGCCCGCCTCCCTGAAGATCTGCACCCTGCTGGATAAGCCGTCGCGACGGCGGGTGGAGCTGCAGGCCGATTATATCGGCGTCACCATCCCCAACGAATTCGTGGTGGGCTACGGGCTGGACTACAACGAGCACTACCGCAACCTGCCCTTTATCGGCATTCTGAAGCCCGAGGTCTACTCCCATCCGTAGAATGCCGGCCTGTCGTGTCATTTCATACGAATTCCTGTAAAAACGCCGCCCTCTTGCGGGAGAGCAGAGATTTTATCGGATTTCGTATCGTATAAGGAGAATCATTTTGAACAATCCGTCCAGACGAGCAAATATTCTGATCTATATCATCCTGTTTGCCGCCGCCATGCTGCTGCTTTTGGGCCTGTTCGGCGGCGACAGCCTCCCCGTGGTCGACTACGCCGAGATGCGCACCCTCTTCCTCAACGGCGAGGTCACCTCTTTTGAGTGGGATAACGGCGTTTTGACCATGGAACTGCAAAAGGATAACTCCCTGGGGCTGGAAAAGGTCTGCCATGAACTGGCCGATCTGGACATGTTCCGGGAAGACCTGCATGAGGTCTATGAACAGCAGTATGCCGACGGGACCCTGACGGACTACAATTTCGTGCCTCTGGAGCCGACGCCCTGGTACCTTCAGATCCTGCCCTATGTGCTGATCCTGATCGTTGCCATCGCCGTCATGTTCTTCCTCACCGCCCGTGCAAACGGCGGCAACGGCGCCGTGAAATTCGGCAAGGCCAACATCCGTGTCGGCCCCGGTGAAAACAAAGTCACCTTTGCCGACGTGGCAGGCGCCGAGGAGGAAAAGGCCGAGCTGCAGGAGATCGTGGATTTCCTCCGCAACCCGCAAAAATACCGCGCCATCGGCGCGAAGATTCCCAAGGGCGTGCTGCTCGTCGGGCCCCCGGGCACCGGCAAGACACTGATTGCCAAGGCCGTCGCCGGAGAAGCGGACGTTCAGTTCCTCTCCATTTCCGGCTCGGATTTCGTGGAGCTCTACGTCGGCGTCGGTGCCAGCCGTGTGCGCGACCTGTTTGAGCAGGCGAAAAAAGGCGCTCCCTCCATCATCTTTATTGACGAGATCGACGCCGTCGGCCGTCGCAGAGGCGCAGGTCTCGGCGGCGGGCACGATGAGCGCGAGCAGACCCTCAACCAGCTTCTGGTAGAGATGGACGGCTTCGGCAGCAACGAGGGCGTTATCGTCATGGCCGCCACCAACCGTCAGGACATTCTGGACCCGGCCCTGCTCCGCCCGGGGCGCTTTGACCGCCAGATCTACGTCTCCGCCCCCGATGTCAAGGGCCGCGAGGAGATTTTGAAGGTCCACGCCAGAAACAAAGCCCTGGCCGACGATGTGGATTTGAAGGTCATCGCCCGCGCCACCGGCGGCTTTACCGGCGCGGACCTGTCCAATCTGCTCAATGAAGCCGCCCTGGCTGCCGCTCGCGATAACTGTCCGGTCATTACCATGGCGGCGCTGGAAAGCTCCATTTTGAAGGTCATTGCCGGCCCGGAGAAGCGCAGCCGTATCAATCTGGAGCGCGACCGCCGCATCACCGCCTTCCACGAGGCAGGCCATGCCATCGCCATGTATTTCCTGCCCACCCAGGACCCGGTCCACAGTATTACTATTGTCCCTCGCGGTAGGGCGCTGGGCATGACCATCACCCTGCCGGAGGAGGATACCAATCACCTCACCCGCAACGAAATGCGGGAGAATATCGTCTCCCTGCTGGGCGGCAGAGTGGCTGAGGCTCTGGAATTTGATGATGTCACCACCGGCGCTTCCAGCGACCTGCAGCGCGCCACCCATCTTGCCCACGATATGATCGCCAAATACGGCATGAGTGAGCGCATCGGTGCCGTCTCCTACGACAACGGCGACGAAATCTTTGTAGGCCGCGACTATGAGCGCACCAAGTCCTATTCCGAGCGCACCGGCGCGGAGATCGACGCAGAGATGAAGCGCGTCATCGACGAGGCCTACGCCCGCTGTGAGACCATTCTGAAAGAGAACTATGAAAAGCTGAAGGAGGTCGCCGCTTTCCTGCTGGAGCATGAGAGCATGAGCCGCCGTCAGTTTGAGGCCTGCATGAAGAACGAGCCCATCCCCGAAACCGCCGAGGGCTTCTTCGACGCCGCCCGGGAAGATACGGATCAAGCCTGACCGGACGTTGCACCGTATTTTACAGGCGGACATTTGTCCGCCTGCACAGCGCTCCCAAAAAGCCGGATTCTTGAGAAAAACAATCCAAATTATATAATAATGCATTTGCCCCCGTAGCCCAGCCGGATAGCGCCCTCGCCTCCTAAGTGATAGTTCGACCTATCACCTTTTGAAAAAGTCCGGAAAATGAAAACAGAGAAAATCCGAACTTTTTTGACGAAAATGAAATTCGGCAGGATCCGGAATCACAGAAAACGGAAAACGGTAAAAAAGTTCCGAATATTCCGCAAAATAATAAAATATCGCCATTTGCCCCCGTAGCTCAGTTGGATAGAGCATTCGCCTCCTAAGGTGTTACTTTATCACTTGCCTTTTCAAAAAAGGCAAGTGGTAAT
>CAMGRA010000086.1 GCA_946061345.1 uncultured Clostridia bacterium
CCATCTGCTGCACCCGGGCGCACCAGAGCAAAAAGCCGTAGCGGTAGCCCTCGGGGCGCAGCTCGAAGCACAGGCAGGGATTCTCCAGAACGCCGCCGCGGACCCTGCGCTGGAAGCAGAACCACAGGCTGTCCTTGTAAAACGTGGGCGGGTGCATCCGCATATCGCGGTAAATGCGCGAAACGTGGGGCTGCATACCCTCCACGTGCTCAAAGGAGGGTGCCAGCTCTGCCGCAAGGGCCTGCATCGGCTCATAAAGGGTGCGCAGGTACTGCTCCTTGTGGGCGGCGAACCACTCCCGGTTGTTGTTAAAGCGGATCCCCCAGAGAAAGTCGATGGTCTCCGGGGAAAACCCTTGAAACACAGAGGTTTTTTTCATTTTTTCTCTCCTTTTGTTTCGCGGGACGGCTGGAATCGCTTGCCCCGGCGAACGCTGAAGGGGTGCGTAGGGCAGCCGATGGTTGCCGCTGCGGAAAAAAGACGGAAATCACTGCTGCCCGCAATACTCACCCACCAGGCTCCAGGTGGTGCAGTCGGTGATCTTCACGTCCAGGAATCGGCCGATGAGGCTGTCGTCGCCGGAAAAACGCACCAGTCTGCCGCCATCGGTGCGGGAGGTGAGCTGATCGCCGTCGCGTCCGTCCACCAGAACCCGGACGGTCTTGCCGATGTAGGCCCGGTGCTTTTCCTCGGAAATGCGGTTCTGCACCTCCAAAAGCCGGTCAAACCGGCGGTTTTTGTCGGCCTTGGTAAAGGGGTCGTCCATCTTCGCCGCAGGCGTACCGCCCCGGGGCGAGAAAATAAAGGTGAACAGGGCGTCATAACGCACCTTTTCGATGAGGCGCACCGTGTCCTCGAATTCCTCCTCCGTCTCGCCGGGGAAGCCGACGATGACATCGCTGGTCAGCACCAGATCGGGCATGACAGACCTGCCGTACTCCACCAGGGACAGGTACTGAGCGCTGTCGTAGTGGCGGTTCATGGTCTTCAGGACCCGGTCGTTGCCCGACTGGAAGGGCAGATGGAACTGCTTGCAGATCTTGGGGTATTTGGCGATGGTGTCAAAGAGCTTGTGGCTGGCGTCGCGGGGATGGGAGGTCATGAAGCGCAGACGGAATTCGCCGGGGATCTCGGCCACCGCCGCCATCAGATCGGCAAAATCCACCCCCAGCCCCAGATCCCTGCCGTAGGAATTGACGTTCTGGCCCAGGAGAGTGATCTCCTTGTAGCCGGCGGCGATCAGCTCACGGCACTCCTTCAAAACGTCCTCCGGCTGACGGGAGCGCTCCCGTCCCCGGACGTAGGGCACAATGCAGTAGGAGCAGAAGTTGTTGCAGCCGTACATGACCGACACCCAGGCCTTGAGGGAGTTGGTGCGGGCGACGGGGATGCCCTCGGCGATGGAGCCGGCGCTGTCCTCCACGGCAAAGACCCGCTTGCCGGTCTTTAAGACCCGCAGCAGCAGCTCCGGGAATTCCCACAGGTGATGGGTGGAAAAAACGCCGTCCACATGGGGGTAGGAATGGCGGATCCGTTCGGACACCGCCGGCTGGCCCATCATGCAGCCGCAGAGGAAGATCTTCTGCCCGGAATGGCGGCGCTTGGTGTGGACCAGAGCGCCCACGTTGCCGAAGACCCGCTGCTCCGCGTGCTCCCGGATGGCGCAGGTGTTCAGCACGATGACGTCGGCACCCTCCTCCGTATCGGTCAGGCCGTAGCCCGCCTCCACCAGCATCCCGCGGATGCGCTCGGAATCCGCCTCATTCTGCTGGCAGCCGTAGGTGTCCACAAAGGCCTTGGGAACGATGCCCCGGTCGGCCCAGTATTCTCTGATCTCGCCGCAGAATTCCGCCTGACGGTGCAATTCCTCCGGGGAGATGACGGTAGTTTTTGTCTGCAAGGGAGAAGCCTCCTTTGAAAGTAATTCGATGTGGATGTGAACAATGAACAGTGAATCGTCGTAGGGCACGCCGACCCCGGCGTGCCGTCCGCGCAGCGCCAGAAGCGAAGAATGAACAGTGAAAAGTGAATAGTGAATAGTGAATAACGGAGGTGTCTGCTTCGCAGGCGAATGACAATAAACGGCGCGCCGGGGTCGTCGCGCCCTACGGTTCACTGTTCACCGCTCATCATTCACTGTTCACTTTATCCGTAGGGGCGGCACCCGTAAAGGGCACGCCGCATCCGTAAGGCTCCTTCGTCGCCAACGGCTGCGCAGCTATCAGCCGCCCGCTAAATACGGAACTGTATCTAATCGGGCGGCTGATAGCCGCCCCTACAGTGGGGTGCGATTCTTTGACTGTAGGGCGCGACCACCGGGCGCGACGACCGCTTTATGCCGCGCCTACGGTCCGTTCGACCCGCTCCAGGGACAGGCCCGCCAGGAGCATCCCCAAAGCGGAGATCCCGGCGCACACCGCCAGCATCCAGGGAACGCCGATGGCGTCGATAAGGCTGCCGCCCAGGGCAAAGGCCAGCAGGCCTCCCAGAGTATTGGCAACGCCCAGATAGGTCTGGCCCTTGACCACGTTGCGCTTGGGTACCACGGTGCCTACATAGTAAACGGTGCTGACGGCAAAGAGGGCGTAGCCCAGGATCTGAGCAAGCTGGGTGATGTAAAGGCCCCATTGGTCCGGCAGCAGGATGCTCGAGACAATACGCAGAGTCATGAACAGACAGGCCACCACCACCAGCAGATCACAGCGGAAGCGCTTGACCAGCTTGGTAAAGAGGAACATGGTGGGAAGCTCCACCACGGCGGCAAGCATCATGGCTGTGCCCTGAACCGACGTGGCATTGCTGCCGCCGTTGACCTTCCACTGGGCAATGCGGAACATACAGTTGCTCAGGGTGTTGTGGCCTACATAGAGCAGCATGACGCCCAGAAGCAGCACCGCCATTTTCGGGCTTTCCCGGAAGAAGTCCCGGGCGGAGGTGGGGGTCTCTCCGGCTTTCGGCGTCAGACGGCTGCCCGCGGGCATAAGCAGCACCGCGGCAACCAGAAACAGGGAGCTGCAGGCGCCCAGGAGAGAGGCACCGTTCATCCCCATGACGCCGATGAGCAGAGCGGCCAGCTTTGCCGCCACACCGAAACTGACGGAGCCGATGCCCCGCGCCACAGCAAAATTGATATTCAGGCCGCTGTGGATGCCCTCCATGCCCAGAGCGTTGGAAAAGGCGGGCTGTATCTGCAGGAATACGCAGGAGCAGCCGAACAGCACCGCGTAAGCGATTACAGACAGGCCGGGCAGCAGGGTCAGGGCGGCGCAAAAGGAGGTCAGAACGCCGCTGCACAGCAAAATGCGGCGGACGTTCCACCGGGTTCGGTCGGCAACAGCGGTCAGCAGCGGCTGCAGCAGACAAGCCAGTGCCGTTGCCAGGCACAGCAGCCACCCGGCCAGGGTATCCGACAGGCCCAGCTTTTCTGTCATATAAGGATTGGCGTAGGAGAACAGAAAGCCGTAAGTGCCCCAGATGGAAACCTGTGTCAGAGCATAAAAGGCAGTGGCGTGATTTTTTCTCATTTTCTCTATTTTATCCTCTCGTAATACCAAAGCAACAGCAGATCCGCCACCTCTCCGTAGGACTGCACCCCGGATTCGACGGAAAAGCTCTTCAAATAAGTATCATAGACCTTGTCCGTGACCTCGGCGGCGGTGTCGCTGCGCAGGGAGGCGTAATATTCTGAGGCATCGTGCCAGTCGGTCTTGATGGCCGGATCGGTGGCGGCCCAGACCTCGGCGGCGGCATCCCGGTCCTTGGAGGCCAGGGCGTTATAGCAGTAGCGGAAAGCGGAATAGTAGCCGGAATACTGAAATTCCGGCAGAGGGTTGGCGGTGCAGGCCAAAAAGGCGGCGAAATTCGCCTCATCCTCCTTGGCAAAGGCCATGCGGTGTCCGATCTCGTGACACATGGTAAAGGGCATGGAGGCCGAATGGGTGTAGGTGCTGACGCAGCTTTCGCCGGTCAGACAGAGAAACACGCCGGTCATGCCCACCTTGGCCTGAAGCTTGCTGCTCAGGAGCCGTTTTACCCGCACCGTAGAGCCGTCAAAGCAGTCCATGGACTGGGAGAGCGTCTCGTAGCCGTTGCCCGCCGCCGCAGCCAGGGTATCAAAGTCGTAAGCGGACATGACGCCGATTTCGTCCCGTTCCACCTGTCCGGCCAAAGCGCCTGCCTGCGTGCCGAAATAGAGGGTGGCCTCCTTCAGCTCCACCACGGTAAACTGGCGGTCAGACAGGCCCAGCCGCTCCCGCATGGGCGGCGCGTAGTAGTTCAGACCCCAGAGGCCGACAAAGGCGGTCAGGAGGATGCAGACGATGAGCAGAACCCCTGTTACCCAGCGCACCAGGCGGCGGCGGACGATGGCGCGGATGAGAGAGATGAGGAACCACAGCGCCAGCGCAGCCAGCAGCACCTCGCACAGGGCAAAGGGCACCACGGAGGTGAGCCCGGCCAGGATCCCCGTCACGCTGC
>CAMGRA010000087.1 GCA_946061345.1 uncultured Clostridia bacterium
CGCTCCATCAAGGAGCATGAGGTCATGCAGCAGCGGCAGCTTCCGAAGAAGAAGGAAAAGACAGCCAGGCCGGCCGGCAGCAAGGAGCTGGAAAAGACTGTGCGCCGTCTGGAGCGGGAGATCGATGCTATGGAGCGCCGAATCGCCGACCTGGATGTCCGGCTTGAAGTAGCCACGACGGATTATCAGGAGCTTCTGCGCCTGACGGAGGAGCGGCAGGAGGCGGAAACCTCTTTGGAGGCGCTTTTGTCCCAGTGGGAGGAAGCGGCTTCGGGTCTGGAAACTTAAACAAATCTTAAACTTGCAAGGGTTGCATTCATAAGAGCACCTGTGCTATCATCTTGAAAGGGGATACCATTATGAGTGAACAATGCAGCGGGAACTGTTCTTCCTGCGGCGAAAGCTGCTCTGACCGCAAGCCGGAGAGCCTGATCGCCAAGCTGAATGACAAGTCCAAAGTGGGAAAGGTCATTGCTGTCGTGTCCGGCAAGGGCGGCGTCGGCAAGAGCACTGTCACGGCCATGCTGGCTACGGCTGTGCAGCGGGCAGGAAAACGGGCCGCCATCCTGGACGCCGATATCACAGGACCGTCCATTCCCAAGAGCTTCGGCGTGTGTGAGTGCGCGGGAGCCACGGAGGAGGGCATCTTCCCCGCCGTCAGCAAGACGGGCATCCAGATCATGTCCATCAATCTGCTGCTGGACAACGAGGATGATCCGGTTTTGTGGCGCGGTCCCATCATTGCCGGTGCGGTCAAGCAGTTCTGGACGGATGTATTCTGGGAGGACGTGGATTATCTGTTTGTCGACATGCCTCCCGGAACGGGTGATGTGCCGCTGACGGTGTTCCAGTCACTGCCCATCGACGGCGTTATCATCGTGACCTCGCCCCAGGAGCTGGTCTCCATGATCGTCAGCAAGGCGGTCAAGATGGCCAATATGATGCATGTGCCGGTGCTGGGCGTGGTGGAGAACTACAGCTATTTCCGCTGCCCGGACTGCGGCGGCAGGCACCAGATCTTCGGCCAAAGCCACCTGGAGGAGATCGCAGGGGAATACCATCTGCCCGTGCTTGCAAGGCTCCCCATTGACCCGGAGGTCGCCAAAAAGTGCGACAGCGGCGAGGCAGAGAGCCTGGACACTACGGAAATGGAAGCTGCCGTCGGCGCGATTTTGTGATATGTTTTGGACGGCCCTCCCGGCCGCCCAAATTTTTCCGCCAAAATGTGTTCCCCGGCGGAACTTCTCTGTCCGCCTATCGTCATAACAAAAGAACGTTATAAACGGAGGTACTTATGAAAAAACGAGTATTTACTGTCGGACTGGCAATTTTGCTGACCCTGACGCTGCTGACCGCCTGCGTCAGCGATCTGCCTGCGGTCTATGTCCAGAGCGTCAACGAAATCATGGGCTACGGCTCCTTGGGAGAGAACAATCTCTGTGCCGGTGTCATCGTGGCCCAGAGCGAGATCAAAATCGACCGGGATGAGAACCGGAAGGTTCTTGAGCTCAAGGTGGAAGCCGGTCAGAATGTCTCCGAGGGCGACGTACTTTTCGTCTATGACATGGAGGAAATGCAGCTCACCATCGACAAGGCGGAACTGGAACTCGAGCAGCTTCGCAACTCCATTACCGATATGGATGCCCAGATCGCCGAGCTGGAAAAGGAAAAGTCCTATGCGGCGGCATCGGAGCAGCTCTCCTACACCGTCCGTATCCAGACGCTGGAGACGGACAAGAAGGAGGCGGAATACAACATTTCCGTCAAGGAGCGCGAACTTGAGAGCATGAAGAACAATGTGGGCAACGGGGAAGTCACCTCGCCCATTACCGGCCGCGTCAAGACCGTCAATCCCGACGGCGGCTATGACAACTACACGGGAGAGCCTCTGCCCTATATCACGCTCATTGAGGCAGGCTCCTACCGCGCCAAGGGAAGAGTCAACGAGATGAACCGCGGCGACTTCTACGTGGGTCAGAGCGTCATCGTCCGCTCCCGCGTGGATTCCAGCGTGTTTTGGAACGGCATCATTGCGCAGATCGACAGTACGCCGGAGCAGTCCAACAACAATATGTATTACTACAGCCCTTCCGACGAGATGAGCAGCTCCAGCAACTATCCGTTCTATGTGGACTTAGACAACATGGACGAACTGCTTTTGGGCCAGCACGTTTATATTGAGCCTGCGGGCGGCCAGGAGGAACACACCGGCCTGTTCCTGTACGGGGCCTACATTCTCGGCTCCGAGGAGGAGGGCTACTATGTCTGGGCGGCCTCCGGCAGCGACAAGATCGAAAAGCGATCGGTCACCGTCGGTGCCTACGACGAATTTACCGGCTCCTATGAGATACTGGAGGGGCTGAGCGGCACCGACCGCATCGCCTACCCGGACGGTACCGTCCAGGAGGGTGCGCCCGTTACGGACACCATGCCTGCCTTTGAAGAAGGCGGCCAACAGGAGGATATCTTCCCGGAGGGCGATTTCCAGGAAGGTGATTTCCAGGAGGGCGTTTTCCAGGAGGAGCCTGCGGACGGAGGGCTCGGCTGATGCTGGTAGATATGAGAAACATCTGCAAGGACTACCCCCAGGGCAAGGAGACCGTCCGCGTCCTGAAGGATGTCTGTCTGCAGGTCAATGAGGGCGATTATCTTGCCATCATGGGGCCGTCCGGCTCCGGCAAGACGACGCTGATGAATCTGATTGGCTGTCTGGACGTGCAGACCAGCGGGGAATACCTCCTCGACGGGGAAAACCTGCTGGGCGCCAACAGCAACCGTCTGGCTGAGGTGCGCAACCGGCTGCTGGGCTTCGTGTTCCAGAGCTTCTACCTGCTGCCCAAGCTGGACGCCATCGACAACGTCGCCCTGCCACTGATGTACGCGGGCGTTCCCAAAAAAGAGCGCCGCGAACGGGCGATCGAGGCCCTGAAGACCATGGGCCTGGAGGAACGTATGAATTTCCGGCCCAATCAGCTCTCCGGCGGACAGTGCCAGCGCGTGGCCATTGCCCGCGCCATCGTCGGAAAGCCCAAGCTCCTTTTGGCCGACGAGCCGACGGGCGCATTGGATACCGCCTCGGGCAATCAGATCATGGATATTTTCGACCGGCTCAACGCCGAGGGAACGACCATCGTCATGATCACCCATGAGCAGGCCATTGCCGACCGGGCCAAGCGCATCAGCTATATCCGCGACGGCATCCTGACGGACGGAGGTGAGACCCATGCGTAGAGGCGTTAAAATCACGCTGATCTCGGTTATCTGCGTTGTGGTCGCCGCTGCCATTTTAGTGGGCGCTCTCTGGTATTTCGGCCGGAGCACCGAGCCGGTGGAGGTCTCGCCCGTCAGCTATCATACTGCCTACTACTGGGGTGACGACATCCAGTACGATGGCCTGGTGACGGCGGACAATATGCAGTCCATCTTCCCCAGCAGCACCCAGACCGTGACGGAGGTCTTTGTCACCGAGGGTCAGAGCGTCAAGGTCGGCGACCCGCTCCTCAGCTACGACACGACCCTTTCCGACCTCCAACTGGAGCGGCAGAAGATCGCCGTGCAGCAGGCAGAGTTGGATCTGGAAAACGCGAAAAAAGACCTGGTGCGCATCAACTCCATGAAGCCCTATTCTCCGCCGCCCCCCACGCAGCCGACGGAGCCGTCCACGGAAGCCCTGGAGCCGGTGCCGGAGCTGCCCTACTATATGTGCGGCGATGGCAGCCGGGAGAACCCCTACCGCTGGGTATGGGGACACGACATGAGCTTCGACGCGGCCTTTGTGGAAAAGACCTTCGGCGAGGCGTCTGAGGTCTGGCTGGCCTTTGAGGTCCGCGACCAGAACTCGCTGGAGGGCGGACTGCTGAGCCGCTGGGGCCTGCACGTTCAGAAGGACGCGGAGACCGGCGCACTGCGCTACAGCTTCTTTGAGCCGGAGGACGCGCCGTCGGAGGACAAGCCGGATCCCGGTGTAGCTGAGGATTCCCCGGAGAATGTCTGGGTCGACGACAGCTCCGGCTATACGGCGGCGGAGATCGCCCAGATGCGCAGCGACAAGGAGCGGGAGATCCGCGACCTGGAGGTCAGCTACCGCATTGCCCAGGTGGAATATGAGCGGATGCAGAACGAGGTGGAGAACGGCATCGTCTACTCCAAGGTGGATGGTGAGGTCATTCGCCTCATCGACGCGGAAACGGCCCAGATGGAGGGCAGCGCCATGATGGTGGTCTCCGGCGGCGGCTGTTACTATGTCAACGTGTCCATTGGCGAATATGACCGGGAAGTCTACGGTGTCGGCACCGAGGTGCGGGTCATGTCCTGGATGAGCGGCACGGAGACCTACGGCACCGTGGAATCCGTCGGCGATACGCCTGCCAACGGCTATTATTACGGCAGCGGCAACCCCAACGTCTCCCTCTATACCGCCCGTGTGGCGGTGCCTGTCGACGCGGGCCTGACGGAAAA
>CAMGRA010000088.1 GCA_946061345.1 uncultured Clostridia bacterium
GCGCCGCTCATGAAATTCATGCCGTACATCAGGATGGCGAAGCCCACCATGATCTTGCCCAGATCCTGCCGTTTGGTCTTCTTGGACATCATGATCAGGGCGATGCCGGCGATGGCGACCACGGGAGAGAAATGCTCCGGCTTCAGCAGGGACAGCCAGCCCTCTCCGTCCACGCCGCTCAGGGAGAGGATCCAGCTCGTCACCGTGGTGCCGATGTTGGAGCCCATGATGACGTTGATGGTCTGGTCAAACTGCATCAGGCCCGAGTTGACCAGGCCCACCAGCATGACCGTCATGGCCGAGGAGGATTGAATGGCAATGGTGATGCCGGCGCCCAGGCCCATGCCCAGGAACGGGTTGGAGGTGGCCTTTTTCAGGGAACGCTCCAGAGAGCCGCCGGCCAGCTTTCCCAGGCCGCCGGACATGACATTCATACCGTAGAGGAAAAATGCGAGGCCGCCGATCAGCTCTAAAGCGGCGAATAGTACCGTCATGCGAAGTTCTCCGTTTCTATCTGTTTGTCTTGATTATTCCTTGTCGGCAGCTTCCTGCTTGGCAGCCTTGGCTTCCTCCGCGTCCTCCTTGGGAAGGACCTTGGCGAGGATGACGCCCAGCACTGCGGCGATGGCGGTACCGCTGATGGTGACGCTGCCGATGGTGACGTTGTTGGAAAGGCCGAGGCCCAGGACCAGCATGACGGCAGCAATGATGAGGTTATAGCTCTTGGTGAAGTCCACGTGGTTTTCCACCAGCATCCGCAGGCCAACAGAGGCAATCATGCCGAAGAGGACGACGGACACACCGCCCATGACGGCAGCAGGGATGCTGTTGAGGATGCCGGAGACCTTGCCGAAGAGGGACAGGACGATGGCAAAGACGGCGGCAATGCGCAGCGTGGCGGGGTTATAGTTGCGGGTCGCGGCGAGAACGCCGGTGTTTTCGGAATAGGTGGTGGCGGCAGGTCCGCCGCAGAAGCCGGAGAAGATGGAGGCCAGGCCGCAGCCCAGCAGGGTGCGGTGCAGGCCCGGCTCCTCGATGTAGTTGTGGCCGGTGACGGCGCCGTTTGCGGTGATGTCGCCCACGTGCTCAACAAAGGTGACGATGGCGATGGGCGCGATCATGGTGACCGCGGTGGTCACGGCGCCCCAGTCCAGGCCGGTGAAGCAGAAGGAGAACTTGGGGAAGGTGAACCAGGCAGCGTCTGCGACGGCTGCCGTATCCACCATGCCCAGAGCCAGGGCTGTCAGATAGCCGGCCACAATGCCAAAGAGGATGGGAATGAGCTTCCAGAAGCCCCGGAAGAAGAACATAACGACGACGATGACCGCGATGGTCACAACGGCGACGACCCAGTTTTTCCAGACGGGGATGCCGGCAACGGCGGTGGTGATGTTGTTCATGGCCGTGGGGGCCAGCATCATGCCGATGACGATGATCATGCAGCCGGTGACGATGGGCGGGAAGAAGCTGGTGATGCGCTTGGAGCCGAAGAGCTTGACCAGCAGCGCAAGGATCAGATACAGCACGCCGGAGGCCATGATGCCCCAGCCCACATAGGCGGCGAAGTTGTCAAGGGAATGTGTGGCGCAGTAGGTGCTGACGGCACCGATGGAAGCGATAAAGGAGAAGCTGGAGCCCATAAAAGCGGGAACGATGCCCTTGGTGATGAGGTGGAAGATCAGGGTGCCGATGCCCATACAGAACAGGGTGACGGCGGGATCCAGGCCTGTCAGCGCGGGGACGAGGACCGTGGAGCCAAACATTGCGAAGACATGCTGGATGCCCAGGGTGATGGCTCTGCCGGGCTTATCACCGCCCCAGAGCAAGGTTTTCAGTTTCATTCGGAATCCTCCTTATTTTTGGTCGTACATTTGAATCATAACACATTTATATAAAAAGTGCAACGATTTCCGCAAAAAAACGCGGATTGCGGGGAATCGTTCGACATTTTTCGCTCCTGTCCGGCGCAAAAACGGAAATTCCGTCGAGTAAAAGCGGGGCTTTCTTCCCGAAGCAGCGGGGTTTTGTCCCGTTGGCCGCGAAAAGCCGCGAAAACCGTCGGGGGAAAAGAATGGCATCCGGGGAAAAAATATGCTTCAATCAAAGGGAAAGGAGGGTATCGTGATGCTCACACGAACTTATTTTGACGCCCGGACCATCCGCTGTGACAACGGCGAGACCGCCGCGCTGCTCTACTACCTCACCGGTGAGAACATCGGAGGCACCGTCGGCTACGGCGCGGAGGTCATCATGCACCGCGGCAGGGAACGTCAGAGCGCCGCCGTGCGCAACGTCACCGACTCCCCTGTCCACATGGCAGCCATTTTGGACCGTCTCAGCCGCAACTGTGTCACGCCCTGCGTCTTCCCCGAGGTTCTGGAGGAGGAACTGAGCCGTATTTCCCTGTAGCTCCCGCGCAGGTACCTGCTCCCTGTTCATTATATTCCGGCTTTTCGTAAAAAAAGATGGACATTTTGTGGCAGCTTTGATAAAATAGAGCTGTATATCGCGTAGCAAAGGAGAGAAAGCTATGAAATGTCCCTATTGCGGCTATCAGGAAAGCAAGGTCGTGGACTCCCGCCATTCCGATGACGGTGTCAGCATCCGCCGCCGCAGAGAGTGCCTTTCCTGTCAGAAGCGCTTTACGACCTATGAGACCGTGGAAAGTCTGCCCATCGTGGTAGTGAAAAAGGACAACAGCCGCGAGCCCTTTGACCGTAACAAGATCCTGCGGGGCATGGTCCGCGCCTGTGAAAAGCGGCCTGTCAGTATGGCCCAGCTGGAGGCTGCCGTCGCCGAGATCGAGCAGATCGTCCAGAACTCCCTGGAACGCGAGGTCAGCACCGGCAAGATCGGTGAGCTGGTCATGGAGCGGCTCAAGCCCCTGGACGAGGTTGCCTACGTCCGTTTCGCGTCGGTCTACCGCCAGTTCAAGGACATCAACAGCTTCATGCACGAGCTGAATAAGATTCTGGAAGAAAAGTAACATGAAAAAAGCCATTATTGTCCTGTCCGTTATCCTGGCAGTGCTGCTCATCATCGCAGGGATCCTGTATTTTACTGATATTCTGCCCGACACTTCCTCCGAGGAGACCGCGCCCTCCACCGAGCCTTCGACGGAGCCTCCCACCCAGCCACCCACGGAACCGGAAACCACCGAAGCGCCCTCGACGGAGCCGGCTCTGGAGATTTTGCCCTATACGCCGGCGGTGGTGCTGAACGGCAAAACTGTGGAGAGTGTTCTCATTGAGGGTGTCCACTATATCGCCGCCGGTACCTTTGCCCAGGCTGTGGAGCTGACCGTGGAGAGCGACGCGCCCTTGAAGCTCAGCGGCACGGACACGGTGGAGGAGGCAGACGGCGTTCTTCTCGTCAACGGCGCGCCCTGCGAGGCCTCCCTCCTGACGGCGGAGGAGACGCTCTATCTGGAATTTGACCCGCTGACGAAGGCTTTGGGCTACCCCTGCCTGACGGACGGGGAGACCGGCATCCGCTACTATACCCCCACTGCCCGCCGTTTCGACATTCCCGAAAACGTCAACGTCCCCGTCCTCATGTATCACGCCGTCAGCGACGATATGTGGGGCATCAACGAGCTGTTCGTTAGCCCCTCGTCCATGGAGGAACAGCTGGCCTACCTGACGGAAAACGGCTACGACGCCATCTGGTTTGAGGATCTGGCCCATGTGGAGGACTACGACAAGCCCGTGATTTTGACCTTTGACGACGGCTATGACGACAACTACACGGAGCTTTTCCCCCTGCTGCAGAAATACAACGTCAAGGCCACGGTCTTTGTCATCGGCAACGCGCCCGGCACCTCCCACAAGGCCACGGAGGAGCAGATTCGGGAGATGTCCGATTCCGGCCTGGTTTCTATCCAGAGCCACAGCTACACTCACGCCGACCTGGACACCCTGGGCTACGACGACACGGTCTATGAACTGGAGCAGTCCAAGCTGGCCATCACCCGGATCACCGGCAAGGAGCCTTACGTCCTGTGCTATCCAACGGGCAAATACAACGATTACACCCTGGAGGTCGCACCGCAGTATTATATGTTCGGCATCAAGATGGTCGGCGGCCTGTATAATACCTCTCAGGACCCCTTCCTGGTCAACCGCTATTACGTCTCCCGGTATACGGATATCTACACCTTTGCTTCCTTCCTGTCCTACGCAGGAACGTAACAAGAAGCGAAAAATTCCACCCAAAAGGCAAGAAACCCATGGCCTTTTGGGTGGATTTTTTGTTTCGTGCGCGCAGCGCACACATCACTTATTCACTGTTCACTGTTCACTGTTCACTGTTCACTGAACAAAAAACCTATCTGTACGCGGGCGGCTGATAGCCGCCCCTACTAGGATGTTAAGACTAAAGCTTTACCTTCTGATACTAATACTGATTCCTGATTAAATTGTTTAATCAGGAATCCCGTGTGCTGCGCACACTCACAT
>CAMGRA010000089.1 GCA_946061345.1 uncultured Clostridia bacterium
TTCTGGGAGACGGCGGTGATCACGTCGCCGGTGGAGGTCAGCTCCTGGCGGTACTTGCAGGCGTCTGCGGTGCCGGTGACGGTCTCAAAGCCGTCCCGGGTGCCGCTGTTGGCCTCCCGTCCGATGAGGACGATCTCCGCGTCGTCGCCGCCCACTTCCTTCCAGTTGGTGATCCGGCCGGTGTAGATTTGGGCGATGGTCTCCACACTCAGATCCGTGACGGGGTTTTCCGGGTGGACGATGACGGCGATGCCGTCGTAGGCCAGGACCGTTTCCGTCAGACCGCCGGACTTTTCGCTGTCAGTCAGGGCGCGGCTGGAAAGGCCGATGTCGCAGCGTCCCTCGGAGACGGCGGTGATGCCCGCGCCGGAGCCGGTGGGATTGTATGTAAAGGTCACGCCGTCCTGAGAGGCCTCAAAGGCTTCGCCCAGGGCGCCGATGACCTTTTCCATGGAGGTCGAGCCGTCGGTGGAGACCGTGCCGCCGGAGCTGCCCTTGGAGCAGCCGACCAGGGCCGTCAGCAGCAGTGCCGCCGTCATGACCAGAGCAATGATCTTTTTCATGTTTGATTTCTCCTTTTCATAATGATTGGTTTTTAGTTCGTCCTTATGCCTCTATCCTACCGCTCCTGTGTAAAATGAAAAACCGTCTTTTTGTAAAATCGGTGTCAAATCGCCGGACCCGGCGGCAAAAACTTTTTCCATTGCAATCGACACGGGAGTGTGATATGATGAAGTTTAGACAACGTTCCGACGAACGCAATACGATCAAAGGAGAACATTATGAAGCTGAAATCTCTCATTGCCCTGCTGCTGGCGGCGGCAATGCTCCTGGGCCTGCTCTCGGGCTGCGCGACCAGCCCTGAGAAGCCGGAAACCACCACTGAGTCCACCGAGCCGGAGGTCATTGATGCCTACGGCAAAAACGACGTGACCGCCCTGGCCGACTATTCAATCATCTCCGCCTCTCCCGACGACGAGAATATGTCCGCCGTCATCGCGGTGGACGCCGACGGCAACCCCGTCCTCACCAACCGCGTCATGCAGCTGCTCTACTGGCTGGAATTCTACACCTTTATGTCTTCTTACGGCTCCTACGCCAGCTACTTCGGCCTGGACGCCTCCGCGCCGCTGGCAGGGCAGGATTCCCTGACGGAGAACCGCACCTGGGAGCAGTACTTCCTGGAGGCCGCTTCCCTGAACTTTGCTGAGCAGTACGCCCTGTACTGCCGGGCCAAGGCCGACGGCTTCACCCTCGGCGAAGAGGATCGGGCCTATATCGATGACATCTCCGACCCGGCGGGCGATCTGGCCACCAGCGCCCTTGAGGCCGGTTTTGAGAGCACGGAGGCTTATGTCCAGGCTACCTTCGGCCCCGGCGTGACGCTGGAGGATTATCTGTACTATGTGGAGATCTTCGTCACCGCCAACGCCTACTACACCCAGACCTACACCGAGCTGCAGACGGAGGCGGACGCTGCCGACGAGGCTGCCCTTTCCGCCTATTATGACGCCAACGCGGAGACCTTCGAGGAAAACCGGGTCTCAAAGGTGAACAACGTCTCTGTCCGCCACATCCTCATTGAGCCGGAAGCCGCCGACGAGACCGCCACGGGCTACACCGACGAGGAATGGGCCGATGCCGAGGCCAAAGCCAACGATGTCTACGCCCTCTGGCAGCAGAATCCCACCGAGGACTACTTCGCCGAGCTTGCCAATGAGAGATCCGCCGACCCCGGCTCCAACACCACCGGCGGTCTGTATGAGGACTTCCCCTCCAACCAGATGGTGGCGGAGTTCTCCGATTGGTGCTTCGACCAGAGCCGTCAGCCCGGCGACACCGGCATCGTCAAGACCTCCTACGGTTACCACATCATGTATTTTGTCGGCCAGACCGAGACCAAGGCCTGGATGGACACGGTCCGGGAGCAGATGCTCACCGACAGAATGACAGCCTTCATTGACGAGCAGTGCGAGGCCTTCCCGCTGCTGTATGACTATTCCAAGGTGCGCCTCTTTGATGTCAGCACCCTGCAGGCCGAGCAGTCTGCCGAGAATGAGAGCGTCCAGGAGAATACCGGCGCAACAGAGGCATCTGAATAAACGCCCTCTGCCACGGGCGATTCCGGGCAGGAAACCCTCTGAATATTATGTAAACCGCAGGGGCGGATGTCCCTGCGGTTTCTGACACGCCCCCAATGGTGCGTGTAGGGGCGGCTATCAGCCGCCCGATTGGATACCGCTCGGTCGTTGGCGGGCGGCTGATAGCCGCCCCTACGGCAAGAAACGACAAATCGTGCGTAGGGCGCGACGACCCCGGCGCGCCGTTTTTTATTCGTCTGCGAAGCAGACACTTCCGTTATTCACCGTTCACTGTTCACTAAAAAAATAACCGTATCTGTACGCGGGCGGCTGATAGCCGCCCCTACAGCAAGAAACGACAAACCGTTCGTAGGGCACGCCGACCCGCCGTGCCCTGTGAGCGTGCGTGCCTGTTATATTGCCCTGCGAAACGGCCTTTGCCACCGGCAAAATGCCGTCTTTCGCGGTTTTGGGAGGAAGCGTTATGGCGTGTTTTTTGGACTATCTGGACTGGCGCGGAGACCTGCCCCTTCAGGACATGCCCTTCTGCGAGGTGGACGCGGTGATCCTGACGCGGCTTTCCTATCTGCCCTTTCGCGGCGTCGTCGGGGAGGAACCCGTCTCTCTGGGGGACGCGGCGGCCCATGTAAAGCGTCTCCTCGGCCCGGAAGGTGACGGGCGGGAGGTGCGAAACGGCCGGGATCTTCTGCTGCTGGACGCGTTGACGGACAGTCCTCGGTTTTCCACCCTTTCTCTGGCAGGCTATGTGGAGCGGTTCGACAAAGAGGCGGAAAAGCAGTTCTCCGCCATTACGGTTCTCCTGCCTGACGGTATTTTTGTCGCCTATCGCGGCACCGATGGCACGGTGGTCGGCTGGAAAGAGGACTTCAACATGGGCTTTTCCGACTGTGTTCCCGCCCAGACCGACGCGGTGGCCTATCTGGAGGACGCTGCCTGGCGCTATCCCGGCACCATCCGCGTCGGCGGACACTCCAAGGGCGGCAATCTGGCAGTCTACGCCGCCGCATTCTGCGCGCCAACGGTACAGGCGCGGATCCTCAGCGTTCAGAACAACGACGGTCCCGGCTTCCCGGATGCCGTTGCCGCCCGGGAGAGCTTCCGGCGGATCCTGCCCCGGGTACATACCTATCTGCCCCAGTCCTCGGTCGTCGGGCTTCTGATGAATCACGGCGAGGCCTACACCATCGTCCACAGCACCAACAGCGGCCTGAAGCAGCACGATATGTACTCCTGGGAGGTGGTGCGGGACCATCTGGCCGTGGCGGAGGGCTTTACCGGGGGCAGCCGGTTTTTTGACGCGACGGTGAAAAACTGGTTTGCCGCCATGCCGGTGGAGCAGCGCAAGGAGCTGATCGACGGGGTGTATTCCGTCATCACCGCCTCCGACGCGGAGGACGTGGCGGAGCTTCGCGGCGGCAAAAGCGCCCTGACCATGCTCAAGGCCGCCGCCGAACTGGACGAGGAGACGCGCCATGTGGTCTTTGAGGCCTTTCGGGCGTTTTTCAGCTCCGCAAAAAAGGCCGCCGGACAGCGCCGACAAAGCAAAAATCACGCCGGGACCGATACAAATTGACCAAAACCGCCGGTTCTCCCTACAGAAGAGAGACCGGCGTTTATAACTGCAGCACCGGATTTTTTCGTGCCGCGCTGCAAATTTCTTCCTATGCAGAAATTCGCATAATTCCCCAGTGTTTGCAAACAATAGGAATGTTGAATTTTGGACACTCGGGAGGAAGTACAGATATGAAAGCAACCGGCATCGTTCGGAGAATCGACGACCTGGGCCGCGTGGTCATCCCCAAGGAAATCCGCCGCACACTGCGCATCCGGGAGGGTGACCCTTTGGAGATCTATACGGAAAAGGATGGAGAGGTCATTTTTAAAAAATACTCGCCCATGGGCGATCTGCAGGATTTCGCGGCGCAGATCTGTGAATCCATCGGCAAAAATACCGGCCATATCGCGGCGGTGGCCGACCGTGATGCCATCATCGCCGTGGCCGGTGCGCCCAAACGGGACCTGCTGGAAAAGCGCAACTCCGCAGATCTGGAGCAGCTCATGGAGCAGCGGAAAAGCTACCGCTACCGCAGCGGCGATCCCCGTCTTCGGGCGGCGGAGGCCGTGGAGCGCTATCACCTGGGCGTGGCGGCTCCCATTATCGCCGAGGGCGATCTGATGGGCTGCGTCATGCTGTTGCTGGACGAAAACGGCAGCGCGCCGACGGAATCGGAACAGAAGCTGGCCCAGAC
>CAMGRA010000090.1 GCA_946061345.1 uncultured Clostridia bacterium
CATGCACTCACCCTCTCTTGGGGATAAAGATAAAACGCATCAGTGAAAAGTGAAACTGTGTAATCTGTAGGGGCGGCTATCAGCCGCCCGTTTGAAAGCAGTTCCGTAATATGCGGGCGGCTGATAGCCGCCCCTACGGAATGTATGTTGGGACTGCGTTCGTTTTTTGATCCATGCGCGAAGCGCACACTCGTTTTTAGCCCTTAGTCCTTAGCTTTTAGTCCAAAAGAGGCGGACAGAGTCGTCCGCCTCTACAGACCTGACAGGGATATATTGAAAGCATTATCTGCAGGACTCCAAAAATCAGTCCTTGACCTCCTCGAAGTCGGCGTCGACCACGCTGCCGTCGTCATTGCCGCCTTGGCTGCTCTGCGCGCCGGGGTTGCCGCCCATATCGGCAGCAGCCTGGGGATTCTGCTGGTAGAGCTTCTCAGACACGGCGTAGAAGGCCTTCTGCACGGCGTCGGTCGCTGCCTTGATGGCTGCCACGTCGTTGCCCTTGTTCTTTTCCTTCAGATCGTTGATGGCCGACTCGATGCTGGCCTTGTCGGCAGCGTCGATCTTGTCGCCCAGCTCGCCCAGGGTCTTTTCCGTCTGGTAGATGACCTGATCGGCGGCGTTGTGGGTATCCACCTCGTCCTTACGGGCCTTGTCCTCGGCGGCATACTGCTCGGCTTCCTTGACGGCCTTGTCGATGTCCTCCTTGGACAGGTTGGAGGAGGCGGTGATGGTGATGTGCTGCTCCTTGCCGGTGCCCAGGTCCTTGGCGGATACGTTGACGATGCCGTTGGCGTCGATGTCGAAGGAGACCTCGATCTGCGGCACGCCGCGAGGCGCCGGAGCGATGCCATCCAGATGGAACTTGCCCAGGGTCTTGTTGTAGGCGGCCATCTCACGCTCGCCCTGCAGGACGTGGATCTCCACGGAGGTCTGTCCGTCAGCGGCGGTGGAGAAGATCTGGCTCTTCTTGGTGGGGATGGTGGTGTTGCGGTCGATTAGACGGGTGAACACGCCGCCCATGGTTTCCAGACCAAGGGACAGAGGCGTGACATCCAGCAGCAGCAGGCCCTTCACGTCGTCAGCCAGCACGCCGCCCTGAATGGCAGCGCCCACAGCGACGCACTCGTCGGGGTTGATGCCCTTGAAGCCGTCCTTGCCGGTGATGGTCTTGACCGCGTCCTGCACGGCGGGGATACGGGAGGAGCCGCCGACCAGCAGGACCTTGCTGATGTCGCTGGCCTTGACACCGGCGTCGGCCATGGCCTGACGGACAGGCGTCATGGTGGCCTCCACCAGATGGGCGGTCAGCTCATTGAACTTGGCGCGGGTCAATGTCACGTCCAGATGCTTGGGGCCGTTGGCGTCGGCGGTGATATAGGGCAGATTGATGTTGCTGCTGGTGACGCCGGACAGCTCGATCTTTGCCTTTTCGGCAGCTTCCTTCAGACGCTGCATAGCGCCCTTGTCGGAGGACAGGTCGATGCCCTCGGCCTTCTTGAACTCGGCGACCAGATAGTCCATAATGCACTTGTCGAAGTCGTCGCCGCCCAGATGGGTGTTGCCGTTGGTGGCCAGGACCTCGATGATGCCGTCACCCAGCTCAAGGATGGAGACGTCGAAGGTGCCGCCGCCCAGATCATAGACCATGATCTTCTGTTCTTCTTCCTTGTCGATGCCGTAGGCAAGGGCCGCGGCGGTCGGCTCGTTGATGATACGCTTGACCTCCAGACCGGCGATCTTGCCGGCGTCCTTGGTGGCCTGACGCTGGGCATCATTGAAGTAAGCCGGGACGGTGATGACGGCCTCGGTGACACTCTGGCCCAGATAGGCCTCGGCATCAGCCTTCAGCTTCTGCAGGATCATGGCCGAGATCTCCTGGGGCGTGTATTTCTTGCTGTCGATGGCAACGCGGTAATCGGTGCCCATGTGGCGCTTGATGGATGAGATGGTGCGGTCGGCGTTGGTGACGGCCTGACGCTTTGCGATCTGTCCGACCATACGCTCGCCGGTCTTGGAGAAGGCCACGACGGACGGAGTGGTGCGGTTGCCCTCTGCGTTGGCGATGACGACAGGCTCGCCGCCTTCCATGACAGCCACGCAGGAATTTGTAGTACCAAGGTCAATACCGATGATTTTTCCCATAATAAAGTTCCTCCTATATGAAATGAAATATTTTACAATAATAAGTCGTCAGAGGCGGTTAGTTTGCCACCTTGACCATGGCGAAGCGGATGACCTTTTCGCCCAGGGTAAAGCCCGCCTGGAAGACCTCCGCGATGGAATTTTCCTCCATGGACTCGTCGTCAATGTGCATGACGGCGTTGTGCTTTTCCGGGTCGAAGGGCTCACCGGCGGCACCGAAGGGCTTGATGCCCAGACCTTCCATGATCTTCAGAAGCTCGGTCATGGTCATCTCCACGCCCTTTTTGAAGGCTTCGTCGGTGGTGTCGTTTTTCAGCGCCCGCTCCAGGTTGTCGTAGACGGGCAGGAGCTTCTTGGCGGTGTCCGCCACGGCGTTTTGGTAGATGGCGTCCTTTTCCCGCTGGGAGCGCTTGCGGAAATTGTCATATTCGGCAGCCAGACGCAGGTACTGGTCATGCTCCTGGGCCTGCGCCTTCAGGGCCTTTTCCAGCTCGTTCGGCTCAGCGGGAGCCTTCGTTGCTTCCGCTTCCTTTTCCGGCGTTTCCGGCTCCGTCACAGCCGCTTCCGTTTCGGGCTTGACGTCCTCGGCAACCTCCTGGACGGGGCTTTCATTCTTCATATCGTGATTCTTTTTCGACAAGGCTTATTCCTCCTTCTTCGCTTCCGGCGCTTCCGGCAGCTCAGAATCTGTTTTTCCGAACATCCGGCCCAGGCCCTCGGCAAAGTAGCTTAATCTCGCGGCGATCTGGGCGTAGTCCATCCGCTGGGGTCCCACCACGCCGATCATGCCCTGCATACCGTCGCCGATGTCAAAGCGGGTCATGATAACGGAGGTGTTTTTCAGCTCCTGGGCCACGTTTTCCGGCCCCACCAGAATCTGCAGGGGACTGTCGGAATTCAGCTTGGCGGGCAGATGGGAGATGGTCTCCTCATCCAGCGCGCTCAGGATCTCCTGGGCACGGCCCAGATCCTGATATTCCGGCTGGCCCAGCAGACGGTTCTGACCCGTCAGATAGACCTGCTCCCGGCGGCAGTCCTCCATCACGTGGACGGCGAAGTCCACGATGATGGGCACCAGACTGGCGGCGGCACCTGCACTGCGGCTGACCCGGTCGATCAGCTCCGGCGTGAACTGCTCGGCGGTGATCTCCGTCAGGCTGGCGTTCAGGACGGCGCTCAGGAGCTTCAGATCCGTCTCGGTGACGTTCAGCGGCAGCTTGATGAGCTTGTTTTTCACCGTTTCGTCGCTGGCCATCACCACTAAGATGAAGCTGCCGCGGTCTGCGGGCAGGATCTCAAAGCGGCGCAGCTTGACACTCTCGGTGTGGGAGGTCATGGCGTAGGCGGGCAGATTGGTCAGCTGGGAGACCAGCTTGCCGATCTTGCTCATGGCGCGGTCGAATTCCTGCATCCGCAGCTCCATGGCCTGGTTGATGGACTGCGTCTCGTCCACGCTGAGGCGGTAATCCTGCATCAGGCGGTCGATGTAAAACCGGTAGCCCGCCGGACTGGGAATACGGCCTGCGGAGGTGTGGGGCTGCTCCAAAAAGCCCATGCTGGTCAGCTCCGCCATCTCATTGCGGATGGTGGCGGAGGAGAAGTCCATATCCGGCAGCGCGGCGATGGTCTTGGACCCCACCGGCTCGGCGGAACGGATATATAGATCGACGATGGCTTTCAGGATCTTCTGTTTCCGTTCGGACAGCTCCATGCTCTGACCTCCTTCTCTGTTAGCACTCGCACTTCCTGAGTGCTAATGCAACTATACAACCCGTTAGCAGTTTTGTCAATAGGATGCTAAAAAATTTTTGTGAATATTTTGTTACCTTTTTCCAGCATCTTCGACAGCGGCGCTTCCGATGGGGACGGGACCAGCCCCGGGCGGTTTTGAGGCATTCCTTCCTTGACAAAATCAGGAAAACTATGATATAGTGGACGGCAGATTTCTTATGAAAAAAGAGGGGAAACCATGAAGGCTTTATACGCCCGTCTGGGCGTTTCCGCAGAGGTCTGCGACTGCGGCGAGGGGATCTTGAAGACCCTGGAGGACCGTTTCCGGCAGGCCGATGCCGTTGCCGAGTACAACCAGGCCAAGGTCCTGGCCGCCATGCAGAAAAACCGGGTGGGGGCCTCCTGCTTTGCCGCCACTACCGGCTACGGCTATGACGACGTGGGCCGGGACAATCTGGAACGGGTCTACGCCG
>CAMGRA010000091.1 GCA_946061345.1 uncultured Clostridia bacterium
TGAAATGAATATTTTAATCGGTTTTTAGTATCAGAGGGAGGCTTTCCGCTGCGGCAGGACTCAGCATAGCTAATGCTTTTTGGAACCACCGAGCTGGTGGTTTTCTTTAACCAAAGACGGCACACTGCGCTTTCAAAACGCAGTGTGCCGTAGTCGTTATTCAGCAATTACTCCGCAAATACCTGCTTCAGCTTGGCAAAGCGCGGCAGGCCGTTTTCGTAGCGGAGGGCCGTCTCGCCGCAGATCAACGGCGCGCAGTAGCGGATGAAGTCGTCCGTCACGTTGCAGCCGTCGGGGGTGATCCACTCCGGCGGCACCTTCTTCTCAAAGTTGGCGACCTTCTCCAGATCGAAGAGCTGATAATGGCAGGTATAGCCGTTGTCGCGGTCACAGACAAAGCCCACCATCTTGCCGCTCTCGCCGGCAATGGCGGATTCCACGGCGACCTTGCCGGAGTTGAAGGACTCCTGGATGTCGGTAGCAGAGGCGCAGTGTGCGGCACAGCGCTGGAGCAGAGACAGCTCGATGCCGCGTACCTTCACACCCAGGTCCTTCTTCACCGCCTCGGCCAGACGGACTGCCAGACCGCCCAACTGGGCATGGCCGAAGCCGTCGGTGCCGGAGGTCTTGGCCTCGGAGACAAAGCTGCCGTCGGCGTAGTGTACGCCCTCGGACACAGCCACCAGGCAGTTGCCCCTCTCCTTGTAGACCCGCTCCACGTCGGAGAGGAACTGCTCCATGGTGAAGTCCACCTCGGGCAGGTAGATCAGGTCGGGACCGTCGCCGGTCTGCTTGCACAGGGCGGCGGCTGCGGTGAGCCATCCGGCATGGCGGCCCATGCACTCGACGATGGTGACCATGCCCTTGTCATAGACCTTGCTGTCGCGGGAGACCTCCATGATGGAGGTGGCGATATACTTGGCAGCGGAGGCAAAACCGGGGCAGTGGTCGGTGCCGAAGAGGTCGTTGTCAATGGTCTTGGGAACGCCGAAGACCCGGCACTCATAGCCCACCTGCTTCATATAGCGGCTGATTTTGTTGCAGGTGTCCATGGAATCGTTGCCGCCGTTGTAGAAGAAATAGCGGACGTTATATTTCCGGAAAATCTCCAGGATGCGCTTGAAATCGGTGTCGTCGGTCTCGGGATCGGCGATCTTGTAGCGGCAGGAGCCCAGAGCGGAGGACGGGGTGTGCAGCAGCAGTTCCAGCTCGGCAGGATCTTCCTCGTCCATGATCATCAGGCGGTCGTTGAGGACGCCCATGATACCGTGATGTGCGCCGTAGACCTTGGTGATGCAGTCGCTTTCCAGCGCGGTCTTGATGACGCCGTAGGCGCTGGCATTGATGACGGCGGAGGGTCCGCCGGACTGACCGATGATGGCAGCGCCGATCAGGGGCTTATTGGTTGACATAATCTTGTTCCTCCTCTTGTATTGGGCTTTCTTCACGCCAAACAGCCGGCAGCCCAACTTTTCACAGCTACACTATAGCACAAGCTGGACCGCTTTTCAAGTCCGCAGCAGGGTTTTTTCACGGTACCGCAGGAGTCCGGAACCTGTGAGCGTCAGCACGATTTGATACTAAAAACCGATTAAAGATTCATTTCAATCGGTTTTCAACGCCGTACCGGCGTTGCATTTTCGCGATGATAAGGTAAGCATCGCGAAAATACGTCTCGTACCAATCACGGTATCGCAATTAAAATGTGCGTTGCACATTTCAGTCTGTCGAAAAACTATCTTTTGATGAGAAGCCTCCCTCTGATGAGGGAGGTGGCAAAAATCTTTGATTTTTGACGGAGGGAGAGAAAATGCAGCAGATTTTTACTTGTTTCCGATAAAGACAGAACATTTTTATTCTCTCCCCCAGTCACGGCTGATGCCGTGACAGCCCCCTCGTCAGAGGGGGCCGAGGGACTTTTTGACACGCTCAAATGTGCGTTGCACATTTAATTGGTGATTGGTATGAGTGTGCGCAGCGACCGGGGTTCTTGATGATCAATCAAGAACCAGTCTCAGAATTTTGGTTGCTTTTTTTGAGGTTGGATGATATGATAAAATAAATTGATATACACTCATAAAGGAGTGACGCATTTTGAGCAAGATAGAAATCACCCTGCAGGATATTTTCTGTGCCCTGAAGCGACATTTGGTCTGGATCTGCCTTACCACCTTTCTCTTTACCGCCGGTGCCTGGGCCTACGCCAGATTTTTTATCACACCCATGTATGCCACAACAGTCTCTCTCTGCGTTTTCGCCAATCAGCGCACCTCCGACGAGGTGACCAGCAACCAAATGGCCGCTGATGCCCGCATTGCCTACACCTATGAGGTCCTGCTCACCAGCCAGCCTGTTCTGGAGGCGATCAGCACGTCCATGGACAACGCTGTTTCTGCACGTGCGCTGAAGAGTATGATCAGCGCCAAGAATGTCAGCGGTACCCAGATCATCAATGTGACCGTCATAAACGCCAATCCCCAGCTTGCCGCTACTATTGCCAACACGCTGACAGAGGTTGCGCCCACAACTTTGAACTCCATTGCCCGTGGTGGTGAGATGGTTGCCGTGGACCGTGCGGAGGTGCCCACCGCGCCCTACTCCCCCGACGTGGGCAGTTATGTTTCCACAGGCTTTATCCTGGGACTTCTTCTGTCCTGCGCCGTGGTGATCCTCATTACTCTGCTGGACACCACCATTTGGCGCGAAGAGGACCTGGAGCGTTCCTTCAAGATTCCCGTCCTGGGCAGCGTTCCCTCCATGAACGCTTCAACAAAGCCCGGCAGCAGACGGAAAGAGAGGTGAGGAATATGCGCGTGTTTTCCAGAAAGCAGTCAAAACGTACCACTCGCAGCCATTCTGAGCGCCCGTTACTGTCCGCCAGCAGTCCTTTCGCCATCAAGGAGGCCTATAACTCCATCCGTACCAAGCTGATCTTCACCGGCAAGGGTGAAAAATGTCCTGTTTTTGCCGTGACCAGCTCCCTGGCCGGCGACGGCAAAACCACCAACGCTGTCTCTCTGGCTGTTTCCATTGCCATGGCGGACCAGCGGGTTCTCCTCATTGACAGCGATATGCGCAGGCCTTCCGTCCACCGCTATTTCAACATTGAGTGCCGCAACGGCCTCAGTGAAATTCTGGCCGGCCTGAGCAGCGAAATCAAGCTGCATCCGACAGAAAACAGCAATCTCTCCATTCTCACTGCCGGACAGATCCCGCCCAATCCCGCAGAACTGTTGGGTTCCCGGCAAATGGATATGCTGCTGGACTATGTGCGCCAGTATTTTGATTATGTGATCATCGACACACCGCCGGTAAATATCGTCACAGATGCCACTGTTATCGCCGGCAAGATCACCGGTTATATTTTGGTCGTTCAGAGCGGAAAAACCCATATCCGTGATTTGTCCGATGCCATCCGTCAGATCGAGGAGATGAACGGCAACATCGTCGGGACGATCCTCAACGATCCGATGGGCCGCGGCGAAGCCCACTACAGCAACCATTACAGCCGCTACGGCAAGTACAAGTATTATGGTGAAAGCATCCCGGAATCCAAGAAGCAGCACGGCGAGTGATATGATGCAAATAGACTTTCATGCTCATATCCTGCCGGGTGCCGACCACGGCAGCGACAGTCTTGTCACTTCCCTGCGCCAGATCCGTTTCGCGCAGGATGCGGGAATCGACCTGCTCATCGCTACGCCGCATTTTTACCCCCGCCACGAGGCCCTTGAACCGTTTCTTGCGCGGCGGGCTGCGGCCCATGCCCGCCTGATGGAGGCGCTTCCGGCGGATACGCCCCGGATCAGACTCGGCGCGGAGGTGCAGCTCTGCCGTGGCCTGGACCACCTGGCGGGCCTGGAGCAGCTCTGCGTGGAAGGCACCCGGGTGCTGCTGCTGGAGCTGCCGCCGGATTTTTCCGTCCGCGCCTATGAGCAGACCCTGGATGCCCTGCTCTATGAGAGAAAACTCACCGTCGTCCTGGCCCATGTAGACCGCTACGTCCCCGGGACGGTGGATTTCCTGCTGGAGCTGGGCTTCCTTGCCCAGGTCAATGCCGCGCCCTTCTGCCATCTGCGGACGAGAAAAGCGGCGCTGTGCCGTGCCGAGAGCGTACAGGCCGTGGCCCTGGGCAGCGATATCCACGGCGTTTCCACCGGCTACAGGGAGTTTTTGGAGATGAAGCGCCGATTGGGTCCCGCTTACGATGCCGTCATGGCCCGTACTGCGTCCCTGTTGGGACTGTAATTTGACAATCATAGCCACCGCAGATGCGGTTATGCACACATCCCAGGCCCCCTCTGACGAGGGGGCTCA
>CAMGRA010000092.1 GCA_946061345.1 uncultured Clostridia bacterium
ATACAAAGGGAAACAAATTCTCTACATATGCGACCTGGTGGATCCGGCAGGCCATCACCCGCGCCATCGCCGATCAGGCCCGGACCATCCGGGTGCCGGTGCATATGGTAGAGGTCATCAACAAGGCCACCCGCTGCAACCGCAAGCTGGTGCAGGAGCTGGGCCGTGAGCCGACTCTGGAGGAGATCGCCGACGAGCTGAATCTGCCCATAGAGAAGATCATCGAGGCCAACCGCACCGCCGCCGACACCCTGTCCCTGGACACGCCGGTGGGCGACGAGGAGGATACGACCATCGGCTCCTTTGTGGAGGACGACAACACCCCTGGCCCGGCCGATGCCACCAGCAACGCTCTGCTGGCCGAGGCCCTCAGCGAGATCCTGAACACCCTGACGGACCGGGAGGCCGACGTGCTGCGTCTGCGGTTCGGTATGTATGACGGAAAGACCCACACCCTGGAGGAGGTCGGCCAGATCTTCGGCGTGACCCGTGAGCGTATCCGCCAGATCGAAAACAAGGCTATCCGCAAGCTCCGCCATCCCAGCCGCGCAAAGAAAATTCGGGATTTCTACTGCTGATAAAAAGCAAGACGCCGCAGACCGTAAGCTCTGCAGCGTCTTGCTTTTTTTGTCATTCGGCTTCCTCGTCAGCGGGAGGAGCGGCTTTTTTGCGGCGTCGTGGCTGCTTGCGCTCCATGGCTTGCTGCTGGCGTCTGGCAAATTCGTCCGGGTCGATGCTCTCCCAGTAGGCGTCCAGCCGCTGGTACTGCTCATAGAGCTTCCATTCACCGGCGGAGAGATAGAACAGGGAATTGAGCAGGGAGAAGACCTTCAGCAGCAGGACATAGACCCAGAACATGACGAACAGGCACAGCAGAAGTGCCAGACAGGTCAGCGCCAGCTCCAGCACCGCAGGCTCCTCGCCCCGGGCAAACTGCAGCAGCGCCGATAGGATCAGCAGAACCAGGACAGCCGTCAAAATGCCGGTTTCCAGATAAATGGACCACCGGGGGAACTGGCTGCGCAGAATATAGACCGTTTCGGCCTTGTTGGTCAGCGCCTTGGCACACTCGATCTCAGAACCGTGGAGGGGCTCGGACACTTCACTGTGTTTTTTGCGGTCCAGCAGCCAGAAGACACCCGTGATAGCGCCGCAGACGGCCAGAGGGATCAGATAGGCAAAGCAGAAGGAAAAGGCCAGGATGCCGCCCCAGCTTTCCCTCGGAAAGGATTTCACAAGGGAAGGCAGAATGGGCATTTTTGCGAAATAGCCGCCCATCAGATCGCCGCCGAGAAACAGAAGAAAGTTCGCCGTGACCAGCAGCAGGTTGAAGGCGAAAAGGATGGTGCCGACGGGCTGCAGAATGGTGCACAGACGCCGGTTGCGGCGCAGGGAGCGCTCCTGCCTTACCAGCTTTTCCCACGTGGGCTGCACCTCGGCAGCGCTCATAGGTTCTCTTTTTTTCGTAAACATGTCGTTCCCCTTTCTTTATTCTTCCAACAGACACACCGCGTGGCAGGCGATGCCCTCTTCTCTGCCCGTGAAGCCCAGATGCTCCTCTGTTGTGGCCTTGATATTGACCCGGTCAACAGAGACGTGGAGGGCGCGGGCCAGTGTTTCCTCCATTTGAGGGATGTAGGGCCGCAGCTTGGGCCGCTGGGCCAGGAGCGTCACATCCACATTTCCGACCCGCATCTGCCGTTCCTCCAGCCGTACCATGACGCGCTCTAAAAGCAGGAGGCTGGAAATGTCCTTGAACTGCGGATCGTTGTCCGGAAACAGAACACCGATGTCTCCCAATTTTGCGGCACCCAAAAGGGCGTCCATGACCGCGTGGAGCAGGACGTCTGCGTCGGAATGGCCGTCCAGACCGCGTTCGAAGGGAATCTCAACGCCGCCGAGAATGAGCTTCCGATGCTCCGCCAGGCGGTGCACATCATAGCCGTGACCGATCCTCATAGGTCATCCCTCCCTTGCAGGATCGCCTCCGCCAGGACCAGGTCCGACGGAACGGTGATCTTCAGATTCTCTTCACTGCCGGCCGTCAGATGAACCTGCAGCCCGGCATATTCCGCGGCGGAGCAGTCGTCCGTCAGGGGCAGGTTCTGTGCCATGGCAGCCTGCAGCGCTGAACGAATGGCGGAAGTCTCAAAGACCTGAGGCGTCTGCACCGCAAACAGGGACGAGCGGTCAAGGGTTTGCTCCACCACACCGTTTTTCGCTTTTTTTATCGTGTCGTGAACTGCGATGGCCGGAGCTGCCGCGCCGCAGATTTCCGCAGCTTCAATTGCCGCGTCAATGACCGGCACCGTTACCAGAGGCCGTGCCCCGTCGTGGATGGCGACCAGGGGCGTTTCAACCGCTTTCAGCCCGCAGAGAACGGATTCGGCGCGGCTGCTGCCGCCGGTAACAGCCCCCAGAAACTTTGGCTCGGCGGCGCACATTGTTGTTATACTGTCGAGTAAGTTCTCCCGCGTGACAACGGTGATACCGCTGATCCGCTTGCTTTTTGCCAGCGCCCGCACCGTCCGAAGCAGCATGGGAATGCCGCCCACCTCAGCCATGGCCTTGTCGATGCCGCCCATTCGCCGGGCAGAGCCTGCCGCGACGACAACGGCCGTACAAGCATTTTTCATATTACAGCTCCATTACCGTTTTTTTGTATTCCGCACCCCGGACCATAAAATTCTTGAACCGGTCAAAGGCGGCACTGGCAGGGGACAGGAGCACCACGTCTCCCGGCACAGCGCGTTGGGCCGCCGTTCGGACGGCTTTGTAAAAATCGCCGATCTCCAGAATTTCCGGCGTTCCCTCCGCAGCCCTTGCCGCCGCCGCGATTTTGCCGCCGGTGTCTCCGGTGCAGATGAGCAGCTTGACGTGGGCCGCGATCTCCGGCCCGAGGACGTCGTAGGGGATGTGCTTGTCGTAGCCGCCGGCGATCAGAATGACCTTCTGCGAAAAGCTCCGCAGACCGGCGATGGTGCGGCTTGGAGAGGAGGCGATGGAATCGTTGTAATAGGACACGCCGTCCTTGACCCGCACCAGCTCGATGCGGTGCTCCACGCCGCCGAAATGTCCGGCCACGTAGCGGATGTCCTCATCGGACACCATGCCCTCCACCGCCAGTATGGCGGCCATATAGTTTTCCACATTGTGGATGCCCGGCAGGAGAATGTCACGCCGGGACAGGACGGGAACGCCGTCCCGCAGCACCGTGTCGCCCTCCAGATAGAGGCCGTCCACCGGCTCCCGGCGGGAAAACCGCTTGATGGTCCCCTTGGCCTCGGCTGCAAAGCCCTCCGTCAGGTCATTGTCGTGGTTGACGATGAGAATATCCCGGTCGGTCTGCCGGAGGAAAATGTTCTTCTTTGCCGCCACGTACTCGGCCATGTCCTTGTGCATATCCAGATGGTTGGGCGCCAGGTTGGTCACCACGGCGATATGGCAGCTTCGCCGCAGATCCATGAGCTGGAAGGAGCTGAGTTCCAAAACCACCTTGTCGCTTGCCTGCATCTGATCTGCCTTGTCCAGCAGGGGCGTGCCGATGTTGCCGCCCAGCCAGACACGGTGTCCCGCGTGCTTCAGCAGCTCGGAGATCAGCGTGGCAGTGGTGGTTTTGCCGTCAGAGCCGGTCACGCCGATGATCTGACAGGGACAGACCTCAAAAAAGGCCTCCATTTCGCTGGTAATTTCCGTTCCGGCTTCCCGCAGAGCAACCAGCTCCGGCTTTTCCGGGTGCAGGCCCGGTGTGCGGAAGGCCACGTCGCCGGAGATGTTTTTCAGATAGTCTTCGCCCAGATGAAGCTTTGCACCCATGCGCTCCAGCTCCAGAATCTCCGGTTCCAACGCCTCCCGGGGCGTGCGGTCGCAGCCGGTCACGTCGATGCCGTAGCGCAGCAGCAGCCGCATCAGGGGCCGGTTGCTGACGCCCATGCCCAAAACCAAAACTCTCTTACCTGTTAGACGTTGGAAATATGCCGCAAGTTCCAAGAAAAACGCCCTCTTTTCCGTGTTTTCATTTTTATTATACCGCGTGAAAAGAAATTTTGCAATCTGTTTGACAACGGGAAGAAAATAAAGTACAATATTTCCGCAACCGGGACGGACAGTCGCGTGGATTTGCCGAAAGGCGCTTCCATGAGGAAAGTCCGGGCTCCACAGGGCAAGAATAACGGGTAACGCCCGCCGAAGGCGACTTCAGGAAAAGTGCAACAGAAATAAACCGCCCCACCGGGGATTCCGGCGGGGTAAGGATGGAAAGGCGAGGTAAGAGCTCACCCGCCGCATGGGAACATTGCGGCG
>CAMGRA010000093.1 GCA_946061345.1 uncultured Clostridia bacterium
TCTGGGAGACCTGAGAGGCCGCCTGGCTGCCGGAGGCCATGGCGATGCCGCAGTCAGCGTCCTTCAGCGCCAGAACGTCATTGACGCCGTCGCCGGTCATGGCAACGGTATGGCCCTGGGACTGAAAGGCCCGGACCAGCTTTCGCTTCTGCTCCGGGGTGACACGGCCGAAGACCGTGCATTTTTGCACCGCTTCAGAAAAATCCCGCTCCGTGCGCAGCGTGGAGGCGTCGATGTATCGCTCGGCGTTCCTGATCCCGGCGCGGGCGGCGACTTCGGAAACGGTGACAGGGTTATCGCCGGAGATCACGCGGATGGACACACCCTGTTCGGCAAAGTATTGGAAAGTGGAGGCGGCGTCTGGCCGGATCTGGTTGTTCAGGAAGATCAGCGCGATGGGAGTGACAAGGGCGCTGTCCAACTGGGCATCCAACTCTCCCTCATAGGCCGCAAGCAGCAGCACACGGCAACCCCGGGCAGACCAGGGCTCAGCACAGCTGCGAATGGTATCGTAGCGGTCAGTCATGACGAATTCCGGCGCGCCGATGATATACCGGCCATGACTGCCGAAGTCAGCGGCGGACCATTTGGTGGAGGAGGAGAAGGGGATCCGCCGCACGGCTTTCCAGGATGTTTCCAGGGCAAACTGTGCCGTCATGGCCTTTGCCGTTTCGTTGTCCGGCTCCTCGCCGTAATAAAAGGCGGCCAGAACTTGCTCGATATCCTCATAGGTGAAGCGTTCCGACTGAACGGGGAAAATATCGGAGACCTCCATGGCAGGCTCCGTGATGGTGCCGGTCTTATCCACGCACAGGATATCCACATGGGCCAGCGTTTCGATACAGTTCATGTCCTGCACCAGGACCCGTTGGCGTGCCAGCTTCAGGGAGCTGACGGCGATGGCGACGCTGGTCAGAAGATAGAGGCCCTCCGGGATCATGCCGATCAGGGCGGCCACGGTGGCTTCCACGGAGCTGCGGAAATCCAGAGCCTGCATTTGACGGATGAACAGAATAATGCCCATGGGGATGAGGGCGATACCAACGACGGTGATAAGCTTGGTCAGAGAGTTCATCATCTCCGACTTGGCGGAGCGGACATCACGGCGAGCCTCCGCAGCCAGCTTGGCCGCGTAGCTGTCGGAGCCGACATGGGTCAGCTGGGCCTTGCAGCGGCCGGAGATCACAAAGCTGCCGGATTTGAGTACGTCGCCGGGATTTTTGATGATGGCGTCTGCCTCGCCGGTAAGCAGGGATTCGTTCACCTGCATCTGACCCTCGCGGACCACCGCGTCGGCGCAGATCTGATTGCCTGCGGCAAATTCCACAATATCATCCCGAACCAGCTGATCCGTCGGAAGCTGCCGGCGTTCACCGTCACGGATGACCCGCAGCTTGCCCGCGGCGACCAGGGTCAGCTTATCCACGGCCCGTTTGGCGCGGATCTCCTGGAAAATGCCGATGACCGTGTTGGCTATGGCGACCACCAGGAAGGCAAGATTCTTAAAGGAGCCTACGATAATGAGCGCCGCCGCAAGCACGATGAAGATCAGGTTGAAGAAGGTAAAGACCTTCTCCTTGACGATCTGACCCTCGGTCTTGGTGTTGCTGGCGGGGGTGATGTTCCGCAGGCCGTATTTCTGACGCTGGACCACCTGCTGGGTGGTCAGGCCTAGGTCGACAGGGGCCTCCACCACGGGCAGGTCGCGGACGGGATGAACTTGTTGTTTTTTCTCTTTCATGGCTTGCTCCACAGATAAAGTTCGCTTTTGTGATTATACCATAGCTCACATGAAAAATATACCAAAATATTTGTAAACAAAGAGAAAACAAAGGTAAATTTTTTGAAGAAAATATAAAAAAGCACTTGATTTTCCAACTTTGATATGCTAAGATAGCCAAGTCTGCAAATGGGTGGTCCTCTGCGGCGCGGTCAACGCCGGTATGAACGCCTAATAAACAAGGAGGACAAACACTATGGATCTGATGAAGGCTCTGACCAGCCAGTACATGAAGGAAGAGCTGCCGACGATGAACGTTGGCGACACTGTCCGCGTTCATGTCAAAATCAAGGAAGGCGCTCGTGAAAGAGTGCAGGTTTTCGAGGGTACCATCATTGCCCGCAAGCATGGCGGCATTGAGGAGACCATCACCGTTCGCCGCCTGAGCTACGGTGTCGGCTGTGAGAAGGTTTTCCCTGTTCACTCCCCGAGCATCGTGAAGGTCGAAACGGTCCGCCGCGGCAAGGTTCGCCGTGCAAAGCTGTACTACCTGCGCGACCGTCTGGGCAAGGCTGCCAAGGTCAAGGAGAGAGTCTAATCCGAAAAACACCCCCGTGCATCCGCAAGGACGCGCGGGGTTTGTTTATCATCCGATGAGGGCGTCATAACCGGCCTCATCGGCAAATTTAATGACCATGCGGTTGGGCAGGCAGACGATGGGTGCGCCGCTGTCGGAGGGCAGATGCCTGACGCAGTCCTGGGAGGGACAGGATGCCTCGCTGACGGAGACCTTGCCGTTTTCCACTGTGAGAACGTTCCATTGGTCTGCTGTGCCGACGCGGTAGGTCCCGTCGACCTGCAGGTCCAACGTCAGGGCCAATTCGCCGTCGGAATACACCTCGGCATAGCGGGAGGCGTCACCGGCGCAGAAGAAAAACAGACTCAGGCCGGCGCAGACCACGGCAAGCGCCGCAAAGAGAATGATCCAGGTTCTTGTTTTCATCGTTCGATCACCGAGTATTCGCAGCCGCTGAGGAAAGGGGCCGCGCCTTCCGTTGCCAATATTTTTCCCTCTGAGGTGAGAAATACCGCTTCAAAGTCGTTGCTATTCCGCCAGAAACGGGTGCCTTCCTCCAGGCCCATGACGAACAGTGCCGTGGAAAGTCCGTCTGCCAGAGTGCCGTCCTCGGCAAGGACCGTGACCGACAACAGGCCGCTGCCTGCGGGAAGGCCGGTCTGCGGGTCGAGAATGTGGTGATAAATAACGCCGTTTTCCTCAAAATACCGCTGGTAGGCGCCGGAGGTCACCAGCGCCATAGAGTCTTCAAAGGTGAGGCGGGCAATGGCCTGAGACGGGTCGGCGGGGTCTGCAATACCGACGACCCAGGCGCTCCCGTCGGGCTTACTGCCGATGGTCTGCACGTTGCCCCCAAGGGACAATATAGCCGCCTCCACACCTTTTTCTTTCAGAAGTTCTGCACAGCTTTGGGCCGCATATCCCTTGGCGATGCCGCCGAGATCCAGCCGCGTTCCCGCGTCCAGGGTCACGGTGGACCCGTCAAAGTGGACGTGCGCCGTCCCGACGCAGCTTAAAAGGGAGTCCAGCTCCGTTTGGTCTGGGACACGGTATTCCTTGGACGGAAAGCCCCAGGCCTCCACCAGCGGATAGACCGTCGGGTCAAAGGCACCGCCGATGCGTTCTGAAAGGCTCAAAGCCTGTGTGAGCAGGGAAGCGGTATCACCGGACAGCTCCGCGCTGCCCGCCGCATTGAGCTGAGAAAGGACGCTTGTCTCCCTGGTCGCCGACAGGAGGGCCTCCAGGCGGTTGATCTCCGCACTCACGTCTGAGGTGGACGCTCCCTCGCCCCACAGCTTCACGCTCATCAGGGTGTCCATGGCAAAGAATTCCGCCTCCTGAGGCGCTGTGGAGGTGCAGCCGGTCAGCAAAAGCGCCGTCAGAAGGGCCGCTGTCAGAAAAACTGTGAAAAACCGTTTCATCTTATCACCGAATCTTCGAAAAAAGATAAAAAAAGTATAGCAAACTCATAAAAATTTGTCAAATAGTATTTGACATTTGCAAATCCAGGTGTTAAAATAGACAGGCCGCGTCGAAGAGGTCTCAAGCTGAGCGATGCTCACACCTCCAGAGCGAGACTACAGAAAAGGTAGGTGCAACTACAGATGCAGGCAGTTATCGTTACCGGTGGCAAGCAGTACAGCGTCAAAGAGGGCGACGTGATCTACGTTGAGAAGCTCGGCGCTGAAGCTGACACGACCGTGACCTTCGATCAGGTGCTGGCAGTCGTGGACGGCGAAAACTCCAAGTTCGGCGCTCCCGTCGTGGCAGGTGCTTCCGTCGAAGCTAAGGTGCTGAAGAACGGCAAGTCCAAGAAGGTCGTCGTTTTCAAGTACCGCCCGAAGAAGGACTCCAAGTCCATTCGCGGCCACAGACAGCCCTATACCAAGGTGCAGATTGAAAAAATCTCTGTGTAATGACAAAGATAGAAGTTTTCAATCATGACGGACGGATCAACGGATTCTCCGTATCGGGGCACAGCGGCTATGCAGAGGC
>CAMGRA010000094.1 GCA_946061345.1 uncultured Clostridia bacterium
TCAGCGCCGAACATCTGACGGAACGCCAGACGGCCGATTCTGCCAAAACCATTGATTGCAACTTTTACAGACATTGTTTTTCCTCCAGTTTATGACACGCCTTTTTCTCGGCGTCAGATTATGAGAGCCAATTACTCAGCTTTCTTATTATATACGAAACATGGTGGATTCGCAACTGTCAAATTTCATTAAAATCTTCTGAATTTTGGGGGTTTTTTGATAAATTTGTAGGATTATACGATTCCAAGCTCCCGTAGCTTGTCCAGAAAGGCGACCACATCGGTCTTGATCTCCTCGGCGGGAGCGTCATATTCCTCCAGCAGGCGTGCTGTGATCTCGTCGGCGTTCTTGACCTCTGGCAGCATTTTCCAGATATCCGCACCCACCGCATTGAGGGTCACCATGCCGTTCAGATCCAGTGCGGTCTTCCCCGCCGGAACCAGCAGGATGTCCCCTGCGATCTCCCGCAGCACAAATTCACGTTTGATCTTCATTTTTTGTTACCTCCGTATTCCTGCGCAAGGCAGGTGATAGCTTGTTCCGTCTGGCAGCGCGCCAGCTCACAGACATATTCCGGTTTGCCGTCAAAACGGCCCGTCTCACAGTAGCATTTCGCTGCGCAGGCATGACAGACATGGCGATAGGCACAGGTACTGCAGGCTTCGGGCAGCCGTATTCTCTCCGTTTCCCGTCGTATCGTGTCCCAGGCGGCGGAAAAGCCGTCAGTCAGCACGCTGCACGACGGCTTCGGCAGCAGGCCGCAGGGTGTAAGGGAGCCATCCCAGGCAATCCAAAAGCTGGTCCTGCCTGCCCGGCAGGCCATCCGTGGGCCGGGAATCCCCTCGCAGTCCTCCGCAGGCTCTGCAGACACGCCGTCGCGCAGATTTTCCGCGTAGGCGCGGAAGCCCTTCTCACCTAATTGCATCCTCAGAAAGGCAAGCTCACAGGCAGCAGCTTCCTCGGCACTCAGCCGGTTGCCGCCGCCAAACTGCCCGGTGACACGGGTCGGCGGGAACATATAGGCCGTTGCCTGGACATGAGCGCCCAGCGCTTTCGCCTGCGCATAGACCGCCTCCATATCCTGCCGGTTGGCCCCGGTAACGCTCATATTCAGCCGCACCTCGATACCGGAGGCGCGGAGGGCCTTCACGTTTTCCAGAACCGTTTCGTAGGCGCCGATACCGCAGAGGCGTTCGTAAGTCTCGTTGCTGGTGCCGTAAAGGGTGACGTTGACCCTGGAGGGCGGATCCCGGCGGAACAGCTCCAACAACTCGCCCCGCAGAAGGTATCCGTTGGTGTTGACGGTGAGGATCAGGCCCATTTTTTTCAGGGCCTGGTAGATCTCCGGGAAATCCGGGCGGATCAGCACTTCCCCACCGGTCAGGAGCAAGAATACCATGCCGCGGTCACAGGCCTGCCGCCCCAAACTGATCCATTCCCGGGCCGTCAGCTCCCGTCCTCTGGCCTGCTGCTCCTTCTGAGAGAGGTGGATATAGCACATTTTGCAGTTGAAGTTACAGCGGGGCGTCAGCTCAAAGGTACCACCGACCGGGATGCCCAGCTTGCGGCCTTTGCTGTGAAGATATTTGGCTAGCATCGGCTCAACCGGCATCGCTCCGCGCCTCCTTCATTGCGTTTTCGAGACATTCCACTGCCGAAACCTCCGGCAGACAGGAAAGGTGATACACAGGAACGCGCCCGGCGACCTCAGAGGCGAGCGCCAGCGCTCCAGCGACGGCTTCCGCCTCTCCCCGCTGGACGTACAGCTGGGAAAGCAGCGCCTTGACCGCGTCCTTTCCTCCCAGGCGGCAGATATGGTTTTCTCTGCTCTGGCTGAGAGTGACGACGGCTCGCACCATACCGGAGACATTCCGGCAAATGCCGGAGGAACCGCACAGGGGCAGGCTGCTGACGCTCACGCCCGCACCGGAAAGGTACACGATCGCCTTATCGCCGTTGATGATCTGCGCGTTTCTGTGCTGCCTCCAAAGCTCTGCCTGGGTGGACTTCCCCGTCCCGCTGGGCGCGGAAAACAGGATGCTTTGTCCGTTGGGCAGACGGATATAGGACGCATGGAGGACACCCCGGCCATGCCGCAGCAGCAGCGTTTCCAGCATGATGCTTGACAGCACCGACTGGATATTCAGGGCCATTTTCCGGCTGTCAAAGCAAAGCTCCAGGTCATCCGGCGCGTCCGTGTCATAGCACAGCGCCGCATGATCCGCCCCGTTAACGCAGTTGGGGTTGCCGTAAAAGGCCCAACGTTTTGTCTGTCTGCCAAACATTTTCAGTCCCTTAGCAGTATAGAGCAGAGCAGCGTCCTCCGGTTTCGGCAGCACGTCCGTCTCCGTGATGCGGACGGTCACGTCCGGCACGGCCTCGGGCTGCGCGAACAGAAGCACCTGTTCCCCCGGGTCCGGGACAGCGCCGGAAAGGCCAACGATTACGCCGCCGAAGGAGAGCCGCAGCGGATCATTTTTCATAGGACATAAACAGGATCACGGAATCCTCGTTGGTATAATGGCTCTGTATGCTCTGGGCGATCTCCCCGGCGGCAATGCCGTTTTCAAAACGGGCGCGATAGCAGATGCCGCCGATATACAGCCCGTAACGGTAATTCTTGTAGCAGACCGCCACGGTTTCAGGGTGATCCATCGCGGACACGTTTTCCACATTGATGACGCCGTCGTCGGGATACAGCACGAACTCGCCGGAAAAATCCATCACCCGGTCGCTCAGCTCCGCGACTTTTGCCTCGCCCTTGATGCAATAGGCAGTCCCCGGCGCATAGGTCATGCGGCTCGTCTCCATGAGCAGCGCGGAGGAGCCTGCCGGCAGCACCGACAGCACAAATCTCGCCGTCTGACCGCCGCAGTCCATAGTCAATTCCGCGTATTCCACCCAGTTATCACCGTTGTTTTCCACGATCAGTGCCAGAACATCCGTCACTTCCTCGTCGGTCCCGTCCTCTACAAAGGGGCCGGTGTAGCGGCCCACGGCGGTGACCTGCAACGGGCCGTTCAGCAGGGGCAACTCCGCCTCGTCAATGCGGTGAAAGCCGGGAATATCAAATCTCAGCGGTTCCATTTCCCGGGTTGATTCTGTCTGCGTGGATTCCATCTGGGGAGGCTCAGAATCGTCCCGGCCCATCTGCACCACGCATAGGACAACTACAGCGGCAATGATCAGCACGATCAGCGCTGCAACCAGCCACAGGAGCACGCTGTCGCGCCTGCGGTTTTTTTCTTGTTTCTCACGGTTCTTCATGGATAATCCTCTTTTTCCAGATACACAATGTGGAAGCCCGGAGGCTTCCACATTGTTGGTTTTTTTAAGACCCGAAAACGTTGATTGGAGTAGCTCCCTCGTAGTCGGTATAGTCCAAAACGCAGTCGATATTCACACTCATATTAAACATCGGCATTCCTTCAATGAATCCATCCCAGGTGCAAGTATTGCCGTCCGTCGGACCCGCAATGGTGCCGCAGCTGGCAATTGCTTCCGCCAGTGTGAAATCCTCAAAATAAAGCATAGGCTTTGAATATTGTTTTTTCATGACATTCACCTTTACCCTTATAATACTAAGATAACACACTTTTTAGGCTTAATCAAGTGTTTTTTCAGACCGCATGAAAATAATTGCGATTTGCGCTCTGGTCGCATTACCTTGCGGATCAATATAATCCTTGCCGCCGATTTCGTTACCGGCAATGATCTCGTTCTCCACAGCCCAACGCATGGCGGTCTCGGCAAAGGAGGAAACCTTATCGGCATCCGGGAAGCTGTCCAGGCTCTGCTCGGACTCCGGCTCTCCCTTATAACGCCAGAGGAAGGTCACCAGCTGTTCACGGGTCACCGCGTCATCAGGCGCAAAGAGCTTTTCACTGACGCCCTTGGTAATGTCGTTGGCGACGGCCCATACCACTGCATCGTAGTACCAGCTGTCAGCAGCAATGTCGGTGAAGGTCACATCGGCCTTCCCGTCCACCGCAGGCTCGCCTGCCAGGCGGTAGAGAATGGTGACCAGCATGGCGCGGGTCAGGGTGTCGTCCGGTGCGAATTCATCAGAAGCAACACCGTTCATAAGGCCGCTCTCAACTGCGTACTTGACACCGTCGTAGAACCAATCCTCTTCGTTCACATCCTTGAACTGCTCAACCTTGTATTCCGGTTCGGAAGGCTCAGTCGGATCAGTCGGATCAGTGGGATCGGTCGGATCGGTCGGGTCGGTCGGGTCGGTCGGATCGGTCGGGTC
>CAMGRA010000095.1 GCA_946061345.1 uncultured Clostridia bacterium
AACCTGCAAGAGCGCAGTTGTCATCAACTGCGCTTTTTCTTCCAGGGCCTGCTTCTGTGCCGAAAAGGTGATCTGGCGCATGGTCGTGGAGGTATAGATATTCAAAATGACCAGGACCACCGCGGTGACCAGGATGTACGCCATCGCATAGCGGAGCTGTGAGCTGCTGGGCAGCAGCGGCATCTTTCGTTCACGCTTTGAAATAGTAGCCAACTCCCCACTTGGTCATAATGTATTCTGGCGACGCCGGGATGGTTTCCAGCTTTTCACGAATACGGCGGATGTGGACATCCACGGTGCGGATGTCGCTGCGGTACTCGTAGCCCCAGATCAGGTCCAGCAGATTCTCACGGGAATAGACCCGGTTGGGATTGCGGATGAGCAGCTCCACCACGTCAAATTCACGGGCGGTCAGGTCCACCGCCACACCGTCCTTATAGACGTTGCGCTCCCTGGTGTCGACGGTGATGCTGCCGACGGTGATACGGTCGCGCTTTGTCTCATAACCGCCGCTGCGGCGAAGCAGAGCACGGATCCGTGCCTTCAGTTCCAGAATATTAAAGGGCTTGGTCAGATAGTCGTCCGCGCCATGCTCAAAGCCCAGCAGTTTGTCCATGTCCTGGGTGCGGGCGGTGAGCATAATGATGGGGACATCGGAAAACTCCCGAATCAGGCGGCAGGCCTCCAGGCCGTCGATCTCCGGCATCATGACATCCAGAATGATGAGCCGGACCTCCGGATCACGGGCCAGCTCCACTGCCTCCCGCCCGTTAGCGCCAGTAACGACCTCATAGCCGTCGTTCTGCAGATTAAAACGGATGCCCTTTACGAGCAGTTCTTCGTCGTCAACTACCAGTATTTTCATATGCTGCCTCCACAGTGATCAGGTCACGGATGGCATCCAGGCGCTTTTCGCCGATGCCCTCCACATTGAGCAGGTCCTCCACGGCGTAGAAGCCGCCGCATTCCTGCCGATATGCAATGATCCGCTCCGCCAGCACATCTCCGATGCCGGGAAGCTCCATCAGTTCCTCTTTCCCGGCGGTGTTCAGGTCCAGAAGCCCGCCGGTACGTTCAGTCGCAGCGGTCTGCCCCGACAAAGTGGACGGCTCCGGCGACGTGTCTGTAGACGGAAGCGTCCTGCTGCTCTGGGCCGGCTCCGCCGAGTGTTGAACGGCCAGTTCAACCGTTCCGGACCGGTTGGCTTCCCCCAGAGCATAGCCGGAGGAAAAGGCCAGTACGGCTGCCACAAGGAGCAGCAGAAGCAGTTCAGCGGTTTTTCGTTTCATGGCTTTCTCCTCGGAACGTCTCGGATTTAAGTGCTGTTTTCTTGACAGGGACGGGTTTTCTGCTATAATATTGATGTGCCAATTAATTTGGATCAAAACAGGTGCTTGCGTAGGCACATCAATATTATTTTTATCGCCATTTCGCTCACCGCTGCGCGGCAACCGCGAAATATGGCTATTGATTGCTCCTCATCTGCTGCATCATTCAAGATATATTGGGGGAGCAATATCTGCAGGCTCCGCCGTTTGAAAACTTCGGCGGCCATGATGGTTTCCCGGCGATGCCGGAGAGCACACAGCGGTCATTTGATCGCTGCGGTTATTCTGTAGCTTAAAACTGTAGTCAATTCGTAGGGCACGCCGACCCGGCGTGCCGTCAGCGCAGCAGCAGATAGTACAAAGAATCAGTCTTGTACGCGGTCGGTAGCTTCTGCGTGGGCGGACAAGAGTCGTCCGCCCCTACGGACGTTGGTGTGCAGCTTTTAATGCTACGGAGTGCTATTGAAATTATTATATCACAGTTGAGTCCCCCGCGGCAATCCTTTCCGCGCGGTTTGGAGGATATTTATGAAAAAAATCAGACGTTTTGCCGCTTTTTTGTTGATCTGTCTGCTGCTTCAGCCGGCCTTTTCCTGTTTTGCCACGGAGGCTGCGTCGGAGCCGTCAGTTCCTGAACTGCCGGAAACGCAGGACGCAGGCCCTTCCGGGGAAGAACCGTCAACGCCGGACAACCAGGGCAGTACCGGTGCTTCCGAGGCTTTTCAGTTTCCCACAGGCTTTGAATTGCCGCCGGAGCTGGCCGAATACTGCTTCCCCACGGAGGATTTCGACGTCCGTGCCAAGGCCGCGGCTCTCATTGAACTTAACAGCCACACCATTGTTTACGGTGAGGAATTGGATCTGCGCCTCTATCCCGCCAGCCTGACGAAAATCATGACCTGTATGCTGGCCCTGGAATACGGAAATCTGAACGATACGCTGACGGTTTCCTCCACAGCACTGGAAAATCTCAGCGTTTACGGCAGTACGGCCGGCCTGGTAGAGGGCGAGGAGATCAGTCTGCGGGAGCTTTTGTACTGCATCATGGTTTCCTCCGCCAACGAGGGCTGCAATGTGGTGGCTGAATACATATCCGGCAGCGTGGAGACCTTCGTCACCCTCATGAACCAACAGGCTCAGACTCTGGGCATGACCGGCACCCACTACGCCAACACCCACGGTCTTCACGACGAGGATCACTACACTACGGTCCGCGACCTTGCCATACTGGCCACCTGGGCATGGCAGAACTCCCAATTCCGCGAGTTTGCCACCACCACGGCCCACACGGTCCCGGCAACCAACAAGTCCGGCGAGCGCCTCCTGCACACCACCAACTATCTGACCAGCACGGACATGGAGAACCGCTATTACTATTCGCTTGCACAGGGCGTGAAAACCGGCTTTACCACACCGGCCGGCGGCTGTCTGATCTCCACCGCATCCAGCGGCGACCTCGCCTTTTTGAGCATCGTCTGCGGCTGCGAGATGCTGATCGACAATAACGGCGAAGACCTGGATATGCGCTTCATAGAGACAAAAAAACTCTTTGAGTATGGTTTTGAGACCTTCGGCTACGTCCAGGTCCTTTCCAATACAGCCATGCTGGGGCAGCCCCAGGTCCTTTATGCCGAAGGGCGGGAGAACGTAGTCGTCCACGCCAGGGACAATGTGACCGTGCTGCTGCCGAAGAACTACCAACCGGAAAACATCACTCTGAGCCTCCATTATGATACTTCTCAGGCGCTGGAGGCGCCGCTGGAAAAAGGCCAGCGGGTCGGCACGGTCACGGCAATGTATAACGATATTCCATTGGCAACCAGCGACCTGGTCACGCTGACGGCGGTTAAGAGGGAGGCGGAGCTTCCCGCCGAAAGCGTCGGCGGTGAGGAGCTGCCTTCCGAAGGCCGTCCGTCAGGTTTCCTGCGCTATTGGTATCTGACTGTTCCTTTGCTGCTGTTGAGCGTGCTGTTCATTATTCTGCTGATCGTCCGGGCGGTAAACGTCCATAAGGCCAGGCAGCAGCGCAAGCGCAGACGTCGGCAGGCTGCTCGTCAGCGGAGGGGTTATGATGACTGAACTGGACGCTTTACGGCAGCGTTGTCTGCAATGCACCGCCTGCCCCCTGGCTGGGACCCGGACAAATGTAGTTTTCGGTGTCGGTCAGGCACCGTCGGACATTGTTTTTGTCGGCGAGGGCCCCGGGCAGCAGGAGGATCTGACCGGCGAACCCTTTGTGGGCGCAGCAGGTCGGTTTCTTGACGAGATGCTCTCCATCATCGACCTGAGCCGCCGCAACTGCTACATCTGCAACATCGTCAAATGCCGTCCGCCCCAGAATCGGGATCCCATGCCCGAAGAACAGGACGCCTGCATCGGCTTTTTGCAGGAGCAGTTAAAGCTGTTACAGCCAAAGATCGTCGTCTGCCTGGGACGTATCGCCGCCATGCGGCTGATCAAGCCCGATTTCCGGATCACCCGGGAGCACGGCCAATGGACCCGGCGCGACGGCGTGAGCTATATGGCGATCTACCACCCCTCCGCCTTGCTGCGGGATGTCAGCAAGCGCCCGGAGACCTTTTCCGATCTGCTCATTCTGCGGAAACAGGCCAAGGCCCTGGGCTGCAGGCAATATGAATAAATGATCCATAAATAACATATGTGCGCCGCCGCGTCTTCCGCTGTTTCGGAGATGCGGCGGCTCTCTTTTTTGTAATATCGCACAAAAAAGTGCTGTACACGTCAGGGTTTCTCTCGTCATTATTCTGAAATGTATAAAAATACAAATATTTTCTCTTTACAATGAATAAATATTCGTGTATAGTACAGCTATCAATGCCACGGGCGACCCAACTGATACTGATTCTTGATGAAAAAGTTTCATCAAGAATCCCGTGTGCTGCGCACA